>JBNMOZ010000077.1:0-14211 GCA_051276005.1 Bradymonadia bacterium
GTGTCGGTAGACCTCAAGGGTGACGGCACGCTCGTGCTCGTCCTCAAGTAGCTCCGCCTCAGGGCGTTCTCTAGCGGTTCAACGCCGCGATGCCGGTGACGCGCAGGTCGGGCGCCTCGCCGATGCCGACCTCATCAAATAACGTCTGCAGGATGTGCTCGGGGCGCACGAT
Organism: Bradymonadia bacterium; assembly: GCA_051276005.1. Lineage (GTDB taxonomy): Bacteria > Myxococcota_A > Bradymonadia > UBA7976 > UBA1532 > JBNMOZ01. Next base: position 173 of record JBNMOZ010000077.1, read on the forward strand.
CTCGCCGTCCTGACTGACGCGTCCGGTGTTGAGATCGATCTTTTGCGGCGACATGCCCACGTCGCTCGATGCGCCCAGGATGCGGCCGCCCTGAATGCCGCCACCCGCGATAAAGCAAGCGTTGGTCAGGCTGTGATCGCGGCCGGTGTTGCCGTTGAGCATGGCGGTGCGGCTGAACTCGCTGAAGCCCACGATGGTGGTGTGGTCGAGCCAGGTGCGACCGGTGCGGCGGTATTCGGTGCTGCGCAGGTCCTCGATCAGGCTGCTGACGGCGTTGAAGCCGCGCTCTTGCCGGGGGCCCTGATCGCGCTGCCAGTCGTTGAAGTGGGTGTCGAGGCCCGACGCCACGCGAATGCTCACGCAGCGACTCACGCCGCCCATGATCGCCCGCGCCGCGAAGGCCGCCTGCACCTCGGGATCGGTGTTCACGTTGTTGAAGCCGTATCGGCCGCGCAGGCTCTCCATCTGGGCGTTGCGCGCCCCGAAGTCGAACATGCTGTCGAGGTCGGCGTTGACCATCTCGTTGGCTTTGACGCGACCCTGCTCGGCCGCTTGCCAGAACCGCGAGGCGCGGGCGGGGGCGCAGGCAGCGGCGGCGCGCTGGTGATCGCCCACTTGACCGGCGGTGCGCCATCCGAGCAGCGGCTCTTGGGGACGCAGAGCGCGCAGCAAGTCGGCCACGGTGTTCACGCGCAGCGGCGAGGCATAGCTGGGCTGATCAGTGTTGTAGCCTTCGACCTGCAGCGACAAGTTGGGGATGGTCTGCGACTCACCGAGCTTCGACGCCAGCCACACCGACGCGTTGCTGCCGCGGGCCTGCAGACCGGCGGGCGGCTTGCCCGTGAGGAACCGGCGCCGACCGACCTCATGGGTCAGCGTGTCCATGCTCATGCCGCGCACGACGCTCACGGTGCCGTCGTCGATCAGATCGCGCAGGCCGCCGATGTGCGGGCCAAAGATTTGCCCCTGACGGGTGATGCGCAACTGACCGTCACCACTGAGCAACTGCTCGTAGCCTGGCTGAATTCGGGTGGTGCGCAGGTTGCCGTTGTTGAACCGCCGTGGATCCCGCGGATCGAGGCCCAGCAGGATGTCCCATGCGCCGTCGAAGTAGCAGAAGATGTAGTACCGGTCTGGGACGTCCGGGTGGTTCTGAGCGTGTGCGAGTTGGCTGACCGCCGAGAGCCCGGCGGTGCCAAAGGCGGCGGCGCCGGTCAGGCTCAGCGCGCCCTTCATAAAGCCGCGCCGACTGAGCCCATTGCTGCGTGATGAGGTCATCTTGGGCTCCTAGTAGCTGTAGAAGTCGACGTGGGTAAACAAGCCGACGCAGACCGCGTTCCAGCCATCGATGGGCTCGCCCGTGACGTGCACCACGCTGTCGAAGAGCCAGCGCCAGTTGGTCGTGACAGCGTCGCGGCGGCCGTGGAAGCGCTCGACCAGGTACGCGAGGTTCGCGTCGATGGCGGCGTCGGTGGGCACCTCGTTGGGCGCGACATGGGCGAAGATCGTCATGTCGGCGCCCGGATCGGCGTCGACGTCTCGCCGCACCATGCGCGCGCAAATCGAGCGGGACGCGTCATCGAGGAACTTGAGGAACAGCGCCGACGGCTCGAGGTCTTCGCTGACGACCTGCACGTAGTCGGGCTTGCCCAGCGTCGCTGAGAGCTCGACGAACAGGTCGACCTGGTTGTTGCCGCGCTGCTCGGTCCAGCCGATGCCGCCGCTGACCTGGGGCATCGCCTGCGCAAGCTGGTCGAGGGTCATACGGCGCCGCGGACGGGCCAGCACCTCGGCCGGTGGCTGCAGATCGACGCGGGTTGGATCGCCGGCGGTGACCGGTCGGGGCGCGGGGGCCTCGCGGTCGTTGCCGTAGACGGCTCGACCGGTGGGCGACTCAGGCGCGGCGACGGGGGTCTCGCTGGGCGCGTCCTCAGGCGCGCTCGGCACCCGCGGCGCGGAGGGCGCGGAGGGATCGCAGGCCAGCAAGAGCGCGGCGGCAGAGACGATGAGCAGGCGCATCAGCGGACCCTCCGATAGCGGGCGCTCGTGATGATGTCGCGCACCAGGTTGCGATAGCTGTAGTCGCCCGAGACGAATGACTGCGCCAGGGTATCGACCCACTCGGCGTCGTCGTCGGTCATGTCACGTCCAAGCAGCCACTCCGCCGCGCGCTTCGTGACGCACAGGGGCAGGCGGTGCCCGGCGACCTCGCTGAGGGCCAGCAGTTGCGGCCCCAACTCGATGTTGCGCTGATGCTCTTCGCGCCGGAAGTAGTAGGGGTTGAGCATGCCGATGTACGGCTCTTCGGTCTCATCAAACGTGGTGGTCACGTAGTACTGACGGCACTCGGGGGTGCATTGCTGACCGGTGCGCGCGCAGACCTCGCAGTCCTCGCGGTACGCGGGGAAGTCGTCGGGGCTCAGGTAGCTGATGCCCTGTTCAGACCAGCGACCCCAATGGCTCGCCGCCGGCTCAAGGCCCGCGTGGCAGTATGCGCAGCCGCTGCGCTCTTGCAGGTTGGGGTTGGTCACGTCGGCGTCGACGCCGTCGAGCCCCGCGTCGGGCGGCGAGAACGGCGTGCACAAGAACGCGTCGTAGAAGCGGTTGGCCCGGGCGCGGTTGGTCTGAAAGCGCAGCAGGAAGGCGGCGCGCGTCAGGATGCCCGCGTGCTCCTCACCCAGGGTGATCGGCACCCAGGTGTCGGTGTCGGTGTAGGCCAGATCGGGCAGCCGCTCACGGTCGAAGGGCAGCGGCTCGATGCGGAATCGACTGACCTGCGTCTGATGCCGGTAGAAGTGCACGAGGGGGCCGTTGAGCCAGGCTTCGCGGGTCGTGAACAGGTCGGTGTAGGGGCGATCGGCGCGCAGAATGTCGGTGATGACCCGATCGAGCGCCTTGCCCATGCTGTCGGTGATCACGCCGTTGACCGCGCCAAAACTGCACCACTGCAGCGCGGGACCGCAGCCGCAGTCGGGGCGGCCGAAGCCCGCGTTGCTGCCGCAGAACGTGCCGTCGGCCGACTCTTGGACGTCCTGGGCGTCGAAGGCGCAGACCCGGCGCGTCGTGGTCGGGTCCCAATAGGGCTGAACCTCGACCCAGCCTTCGACCTGGGCGCCGTCGATCTCAGTGGTGAGGATCGAGCCGTCGGCGTCGAAGCGGGCCGGGGCGTCTTCGCAGGGCACCGAGTCGCCGCGATAGAGGACGCCCCGGTTGCGTCGCCAAAGCCGACCCGCCGTGTTGCCCAAGCCGGCGCTCGCGACGAAGAGGTTTTGGTTGGTGATGGTGTTCCACAAGATGGCGCGATGCCGCCGCAACGCCTGGGCGGCGAAGGCGTCGGTGTCGAGCCAGGCGTCGATCACATCGGCCGGCACGTCCGCCTGATCGCCCAGCGCGTCGAGCTCGTCGGATGATGGCAATCGCCCGCGCAAATCAAGGCTGAGCGCGCGCAGCAAGCGCCCCGTCTCAAGCATGGGTTCAGGGGGCGTGCATTGCGGCCCCGCGCCCGGACTGAGTCCGTCTGGATCCGGATTTAGCTGCGCCACGGCGGACGTCGAGAGCGCAGCGATCGCCATGATGATCCAGGCAAACCTCATGGTCGTTCCTCCGGAAGACCAGCGGCTTGCCAGTCGATGATGAGCTGAAGCTCAGCGGGCGTGAGCGTCTGGCCGAGCGGCATGCGCGCCGTCTGCGTTGCGTCGACGATCTCGCCGATACGGGCCGTCCATTGTGCGGGCGTGTGCAGGGGCCGAGCGGTGCCGCCCTGGCCATGGCACATCGCGCACGTCGCCTCATTGAGGGGGTTGATGTCATCGGCCCAGTTGACGGTATGCGTCATGAACTCGGCCTGCGCTTCGCCCTGATCGCCGTCATCCCATTGGACCGCGATGCGCAGGGTGTGCGGGCCATCGCCGAGATCGGGAGAGAGCGTGAGCGTCCACGGGTTGGTGCCCCGCACCTCGATGGGCGCGTCGTCGACGGTCGCGGTGAGCGTGGTGACTTGGCCGGGCAGCGCGGGCGCGATGGTCACGTCGACCGGGCGCGTGATGCGATCGGTCGGCACTTCGACGCGAATGAATCGCTCGGCGGTCACCCGCCACAGCCCGTCGTCCGAGGCGATGAGCACCGCGCCGGATCCGTCGGCGACGAGGGCCGGATCGGCGTCTGCGCTGGGGGCGGGCGCGCCTTGATACGCAAACAGGCTGCCCTCGCTCAGCAGCCACAGCCCGCTGTCGTCGGTCAGCCAGACGCCGGTCGCGCTCGGGTGCGCGGCGGCCTCCAAGGGCTCCATGGGCAGCTCGATGGGCCACCAGAAGAGGGTCTCGTCGAGCCACCAAAGGCGACCGTCGCCGATCACCCACACGCCGGTCGCGTCAACGACCGGTGCCGCCGCGCCACTGACCGCCGGGGTCGGTTGAGCGTTCTCGGGGGTGATCGCGTAGATGGCGCCGCCGGCGCCGATCCACAAGTCGTCGCCGTCGGCGGTCAAGCGCGCGTCGCCGGTCGGAAGGTCGGCAGGCACCATCGACTGAATCGCCCCATCGACGAAGCGGAACAATCCCGCTTCACCAGCGATCCACAACGCGTCGTCCGGGCTTTGCTCGATCACGGCCAGATCGGTCACGCCAGCGACCTCGTCGGAGAGCGGCGAGCGGGCCAGCCCATCGTCCTGCAGCACCCAGATGGCGCCATCGGCCGCGATGACGGGCAGGTCGTCGAACCAGGTCGCCGCGTGCAGCTGCTCAACGTCGGCGAGCTCGACGGGCGCGGCGTTGTCGATCCACCACAGGCTGCCCCCCGAGGTCAGCGCGAAGGTGTCGGGATCGAGCACGGCGAAGCCGTCCACCGGGCCATCGAAGACGGCCTCCGGCGTGACTTGAATCGGCGCCTCGATGATCGGCACCGCGGGCCCAAGCTGCGCGTCGGGCGCATCGCCCATGTCGCCGAGGCCCGCGTCGTTGACGGGCTCGATGATGTCCATGTCGGCGAGGTTTGCGTCGGGCAAGCCCGCGTCTTCGAGCGCGGCATCAGGCGCGGCATCGGGGGTGGGGTTCTCGCCACCTGAGGCGTCGTTGGCGGCGTCGTCGCAGGCCCCGAGGGCCCCGAGCAGTACCAGGAGAACGAATCGAAGTTTGGCCACGTGTATCCCCATAATCCCCGACGTAAACATACCTTTGGCGAACCCTTTTTGTCATTCTCCATCCCATCGGCCGCGGGGGAGCAGAGCGTTGAGAATTACATTTTTGTCAAATAATATAACGAAATCAGGGGTGTGGGCGGCTTGGGTCGCCCTCTGCGCCCTCGGCGCCCTCAGCGGGTGTGACGCGACCTCGGTGGCAACGCCAGCGGTCGATATGGCCGTGGCGGTCGACATGGCGTCCGTCGACGGAGGCGACCTGGGCGCGTTGGTTGACGCGACCCTGCCGGACTCACACGTGGCTGACGCGACCGCGCCTGACCTGGGCGAACCCGACAGCTTCATGATTGGCGTCGACCTCGGCCAAGACGCCAGCCAAGACGCCAGCCAAGACGCTGGGCCTGCCGATATGGGCGCCTTGCCCCTGTGCGCGGGCCAACGTGTCGAGCCCGGCCAGGCCTTCGCGCGCGCCTTCGATTTGGTGACTTTCCGCGCCATCAATACCAGCGACGCGCGGCGCTTCGAGTTCGTCACGAACGCCTCGGGCGGCATCCTCAACGCCCAGACCGGCGCCTACCTGGCCGGCGAGCTTACCGGGGTGCGCGACGTCATCCGGGTCGTCGATCCGGTCTGCACGGGCGAGGTCCGAGCGCAGGTGCAGGTGGTCGAAGACATGCGGGTCGCGCCGACCGACATCTCGGTCGAGGCCCTTGGCCGGTTCACCTTCGAGATCATCGGCGGCTCAAGCGAGGTCGACTACGTCATCGTGCAGAACGAGACCGGCGCCGCTGTCGATCCGCGCTCGGGCCTGTATGTCGCGGGCAACCGCCTGGGCCAAGACCTGGTGCGCATCACCGATCGCGGCACCGATCAGCTGGTCGAGGTCTTCGTCACCGTCGTTGAAGACGTGGTCATGCAGGCCCGGCCACCGCAGCTTTTCTTGCCGGTAGGGGCATCGCACCCGCTTGAAATTATTGGTGGATCGGGCGAGGCCGATATTGAAGGCCTCAACGGGAACGTCGTCATTGAGGACGGCATGATCCGGGCCGTGTCGCCCGGCAAGGTCACCGTCCGACTCACCGACCGGTTCCTCGACTTGTCGACGACGATGGACATCACCGCGCTCGACAGCTTCCAGCCCACGATCACCCGCGGCGGCGACGGCTCAAGTTGGACGGTCTTCCACGCGCCCGGCGACCTCAACAACGACGGGTTTGCCGACGCCATCGCGGGCTACTCCGAGGCCGATATTGGCAGCGTCGACGCCGGCGCGGTGTACATCTATCACGGCAGCGCCGAGGGCCTACGCCCCGCGCCGGTCCAGATCTTCAACGGCGAGCGCCGCCGCGACTTCTTCGGGCGCGACTTGGCGACGGGCGACATCGACGGCGACGGCCAGACTGATCTGTTGGTCGGATCGTACCTGGCGAACATCGGCGCGGGCGACACGGGCGCGGTCTACGTCTATCGCGGCCTGGCCGACGGCACGTTTACGCCCGAGCCCTGGCGCGTGATCCCCGGTCGCCAGAACAGCGATCACGCCGGGCGCGGCATCGCGGTCTGCGACGTCAACGGCGACGAGCGGCTCGACCTCATCGTTGGATCCTGGCTCGGCGAGGATCGCAGCCTGGGCGGAGCCGGCAACAACCAAGGCACGTTGTCGATTCATCTGGGCTACGAAGAGGGGCTGCTCGAGCGCCCCGATCAGGTCATCTACGGCGTCTGGCCCGATGAAGAGGGCAGGTTGGTGCCCCAGGCGAACCAGCGCCTGGGCATGGTGGTCGACGCGGGCGATATGGACGGCGACGGCCTGTGCGAGGTGGTCGCGAGCAGCTCGCAAATTGGCGGCGACGGCATGGTCTTCGTCTACAAGGGCCGCGCGCCAGACGGCATCGACAACGGCGGCGTGACCCAGCTGCCCGTGCGCATCATCCACCGCGCCGAGGGCCAGCCGACCGGCAACCAGCTGGGGCGCCGCTCGGCCATGGGCGACGTCAATGGCGACGGCCTCGCCGACCTGCTGCTCAGCCGCCACCTCGACGACTTGCCGGGCGGCGGCAACAACGCGGGTGCGGCCTGGCTCTTCCTCGGGGGGCCCCTCGCGGCCGAGCCCGCCACCGAGCTGACCCCGGTGGCCGAGGCCGATTGGCACGTATACGGAGATCAGGCCAACGACCAGTTCGGCATCGGGGTCAATGTGGGCGACTACTCCGGCGACGGCATCGACGACGTCATCGTGGGCGCCTGGTTCGACGAAGCCCCCGGCCAGCCCACGACGGGCGCCGTGCACGTGTTCAACGGTGTCGAGGGCGGGCTGCCCGCTCAGGTCGCCGACCAGCTGCTCATCCCGGCCGACCCGGTCGCCTCTGCGGGCACCCTGCTGGGCGAGCACATGGCGGTGCTTGGCGATGTGGATGGCGATGGCGACAACGATCTCATCGCGACGGCCGCCCGAGAGGACACCCTCGGCGACGACGTCGGGCGCTGGTACGTCTTCCCCAATGGCGCCGAGCCCTATCCGGTCGATCTGCCCGGCTCATTGGGCGGTCATCGCTTCGGTTCTGGCGTCGCGGTCGTGCCCGATCTCAACGGCGACGGGCTGCCCGAGGCGCTGGTGGGCGCGCCGTATCAAGGCTTCGCAGATCAAGGGCACGGCGGCACGGCGTGGATCTTCGCGGGCACGCCGGACGGCTTCGCGGCCGATCCCATCGCCACCGTTCGGGGCTGGCCCAACCACACCGGCTTCGACCGGGTGGGGTGGAACGTGCGCGGCGTGGGCGACTTTGATGGCGACGGCCTGCAGGACTGGGCCGTGGCCGCGCGCGACGACGAAACCCGCGCCGCAAACGCCGACTTCGCGCATGTGGGCAACTGCATCACCGCCAGCGGCACCGGTTCGGTCTACATCTTCCGGGGCCAAGCCGAGGGCATCGCTCAACGCCCAAGCTGGGCCGTACAGGGGCGGCGCGGCAACGCGCTCATGTATGCGATCGCCCACGCCGACATCGACGGAGACGGTCGCAGCGATCTGATCGGCGGCGCGCCGTTCTCGGACCAGGGTGGCGGCGATCGCGGCGAGGTCATCGTGGTCAAGGGCCGCGCGCCCGGGCCCGACGCGCGCATCCAGGTGCTCTGCGATCCGGTGCTGCGCTTCGTCGGCGCGCACAACAGCGCCAACTTGGGCCGCACGGTCACCGGCATGGGCGACCTCAACGGCGACGGCTGCGAGGAGTTCGCCTTCGGCGCGCCGCGATCTGACATCGACGGGCTCAACAACCAGGGCTCGGTGCGGGTGGTGTATGGCTGGGGTGGCCCCGGCTGTCCGGCTGCGCCTGAGGCGGTCGTGATGAACGCCGGTGAGGTCTCGGCCGATGTCGGCTGGAGCGTCGCCGCAGCGCGCCTCGACAATGACGATCTGCAAGACCTCGTCGTCGGCGCCCCCAACCACCTCGTAGACGGCGCCCGGCGTGGCGGTGTCTGGGTCGTACCCGGCAGCTACATCAACGGCTTGGCTCGCCGACCCATCGAGCAGACCCGTGAGAACGCCGACCGGTTCGATCCCCGCGGGGCGATCTGGGTGCTCGAAGGCCGCACCTCGGGCGAGCGCTTCGGCACATCGGTCGGTGCGGTGCGTGGGCTGGTCGCGGCGGGCAGCCCCACCGGTGACTACAGCGGCGTGCCGCTCGTCGGCGGCGCGCGGGTCTATTCGGTCGACAACAACGGCGTCGATCGCGAACCCGTCGCCGCCTTCATCGGGCAGACATGGCGGCCCGAAGGTCGCCTTGGCGAAGAGCTGCACTTTGGCGGGACCGCCGCGCGACCGGCGCTCGTTGTGGGCGGCTTCGACGCCAACGGGCCGCGCGTCGAGGGCGAAGATGTGGTCGATCCGGGCGGGGCCTACGGCTTTATCTTGTCGCGCCTGGGTCGCTGAACAGCCATTAGATCAGCGCAGCGTCAGCCGCCATCGATCGGCCTTCGCCTCGACGTTCATCCCCTTGAAGTCGAACGCTTCCATCTTCGTTTTGTCGGCCTTGGCTCGGCCCAGACGGGCCTTGAGCGCCGTCAAGATTTCGCCCTTGAATGCGGGCTTGTAGGTAAACGACAGGTCGAAGAGCACGCGCTGCACGGTTGTCTTGGCGCTGTCCTGGTCGGCCGCGTTCTTACCGGTCACGTTCTCTCCGGGTACATTGAAGGGCATGCGCGCGATCATCGGCTGACCAAAAGCCAGCGCCGGCAGCAGCACCTTGACCTCGTCCTCCACGATGACCGCGCCGTCGATCGCGTCGAGCACCTCGGCGGGCGTGCGCCCGATCTGTGCCTGAAGCAGCGGCAACAGGGTGTCGGTCAGCGTCGACAGCGGCGTAAACGCGTCGAAGAACACGTGGGCGCTGCCATCGGGTTCGGCTTGGTGCATGACACGCAGCCCCGTCTTCGGTGCATGCCACAGCGTCAGTACGCGGCCCGAGTCGTCTTTGGTGCGCACGCCGTCCTGCCATTGGTTCGCCACGAACGCCCGCAGCTTCGCCCCGCCGTGCGCGCTGTCGAGGGTCGCGATGCCCAGCCTAGAGACCTGCTCACCGGTGATGTAGACGGTGAACCGCAGGTCGGCATAGGGCGCTGGGATGACCTGATCGCCCGGCAACTGTGGGAAGAGGACGCGGGCAGCGAGCAGCGGCATTCCGGGCGTCAGCCCCTCGAAGAGCGCGGGCACTGTGGGGGCCGCGCCGGCGAAGAGCGTCGCATGCGGTTTGGACGGCGGCGGAGCAGGCGGGGCAGTCGGTGGCACGCTCGGCGCCATTGCGGTCGCGGGGGCCACCGCAATGGCGCCCCCCGCGTCGACGGCGGGGGGCGCCTTGCCACAGGCCAGGCACAGAAGCATCGAACACAGCAGGACCGAACGCAGCGGCATCGAACGCAGCAGCATCGAACGCAGCGGCATCGAACGCAGCGGCATCGAACACAGCGGCATCGAACGCAGCGGCATCGAACACAGCGGCATAGAACACAGCGGCATCGAACGCAGCGGGGCCGGTGCGACTTTGGTATACAGACGGTGGGGTTGTCGCCACGTGGGCGTTGGACACAAAATCATTAGCTCACTTGGTAGAGCAATAGACTCTAATTCTATCGGCAGCCGGTTCGAGCCCGGCATGAAAAACGCGGTCTGTCGTCGGGCGGCCCCCCATTTCATCTGAATCGGCAGCTGGGCACTCAATCTTGCCGTCGCCCTTCGCACCCTCGATCACCTCATCAGTACCCGGTATGCTTCCCAAAGGGGCGGTCGCCACGTGGGCGTTGGACGCAAAATCATTAGCTCATCTGGATAGAGCAAAGGACTACTAATCCTCAGGTCGCCGGTTCGAACCCGGCATGAAAACCGTTGTCTTCCGTCGGGCGACCCCCTGCTTCATCTGCCGCGACCGCCCGTTTCATCTGACACCATCGCCCGTTTCATCTGCCACAAGCGCAACGGCCCGCCAAGCTGATATGCTGCGCGCGGGGTCGCCGCCACGTGGGCGCTGGACATCCTTCATTCGCTCAGTGATAGACCCCCATCTATCAACCCGATCTTCGGCCAGTATCAAGGTGACGATTGCCCATGCGCGTTCTCTACTTCGGTGATCCCCAAGGCGGCCTGGCGCTCCTCGCGCAGGGCGTGACTTTGGCGGGCGTGGTGCACGGTCGTCGCGGTGGCGCGGGGTGGCTGCGCTTCGTGCAGGCCATCAGTGAAGTGCCACGATGGACCCTGCCCGACCTTGACGATGCCGACTTCATCGAGGCCCTCGCGGCGCTCAAGCCCACGCTCATCGTGTCGGGCTTCTTCCCGCGGATCATCCCGCCGGCGATCCTTGATTTGGCGCCGGGCATCAACGTGCACCCCAGCGATTTGCCGCGGTGGCGTGGCCCCGATCCGACCCATTGGGCCATCCGCTCGGGCGACGCGACGACGGCGATCTGTGTGCACCAGTTGACCGCCGAGCTCGACGCCGGGGCGGTGCTGGTGCGTGAGCCCGTCGCGATCAATCCACGCGAGAGCGCCGGCCGGTTGTCGATGCGGGTCGAGGCGCGGGGCGCTGAGCTGTTGGCCGAGGTCGTGGTGATGATCCAGGCGGGGCGCGCACCCGAGGCCGTGCCGCAGTCGGACGCGATCACCTGGGCGCCGATGGTCGATCCGGACGATCTCGAGATCGACTGGGCAGCATCGGGCGCGACCGTCGATGCCCTCGTGCGCGCCTCTGCGCCCTGGCCAGGCGCCTTCACCGGCATCGAAGACGAGCTGCTCGTGGTCTACGCGGGGCGCCCAGTGCCCGCGGGTCGCTTCGCCGTCGTGCCGGCCGGCAGCCCGTTCGTGCGCGACGAACGACTGCATATTCGCTGTGGTGGCGACGACGCCTACCGCATCGATCGGGTCAAGCTGGGGCGCAAGCGACTCGCCGGCGCGGCGCTCGCGCAGCTGTTTGCGTGATCCGCTCCTCAGTCTGCTCTTCAATCGACGGCCTGCGCCGCGTTGACTCGGCATGCAAGCGAATCCCCCGATGACCGGTGACGATCTTCGCCAACAGCTGCGTCTGCGCAGCCGCCGCCTGACCGCGCTGCTCAACACGGCGCCCGAGCAGCGCGTGCGTCGCTCGGCCCTGCGCGACACGCTCTTGCTCGACGCCTGGCAGCGCGCGCAGCCCCTCTCGGATCATCCGCTCACCGCGCGGCGCCAGCTCACTGAGGCCTTGCTCGACGCGTGGTTGGCGGGCCGGGATGCGGCGCGGACTGCGGCCGAGTCTGATCCGTTCGCGATGGCGCACCTTCGGCGCATCAGCCGGCTGCAGGCCCTCGACTCTACCCTCGACCCGACGCGGCGACTGCTGGCATGGGACACGGTCTTGACCGCTGCCGAGCTGCGACCGTCGGCCGTCGCGGGGGCCCGACTCGAAGGCGCGTTGCGGCATGCCCAAGCGGCGCGGGCGGATCGGCGGGGCCTGCAAGAGGCTGTCGCTGAGGCAGCCCAGGGCGATCCCGGCCACGGTGATCCGGGGCCGTGGCTGCGACGCCAGGGCGTTCGCGACGCGCAGGGCCTGGTCGCGCGGGTTTGGGACCTGCTCGAAGAGTCGCTGTTTCTCATTTTGCCGACGAGCGAGCGCGCCGCGGCGGTCAAACAGGCGGTCGCCAACCTGCGATCCTGGGACGCGCGGCTGGCCGAGATGCACGCCCGCCTCGCCGCACGTCCCCGCCAGGCCGACGTCGCCCAAGACGTGATCGTGCGCTTCCTGCAACCGCGCACGGTCGCGGCCTACGCGGGTCTGCCGCCCACCGACCTGCTGCGCGTCGCCCTGGCGGCCGGGCGCAACCTGCACGTGACCACGTTGACGGGCCCGCAGATGATCACGGCCAGCTCGGGTCAGGCCGATGGTGATCCGCTCGATCGCATGGCTCATAAGGCGCCCAGCCCCGAAGACATCGTTGATGTTCGGGGGCGTTGGCAGCGCCTGTTCAAGGCGATCGAGACCGGGCTCGACGACGGTAAATTGACGCCGCAGGGCGTGGTCTTTCTGTGGCTGGCGCCGGCTCTGGGCGCGGGCGAGGCCTGGCGCATCAGCGGCGGCGCGTTAGAGCGCATCGGCTCGGCGAACTACCACCAAAAGAAGGGCCTGGCGCTGCTCGCGACGCTGGCGGGGACGGGCTCTGCCGAGCGGCCCCCCAACCCGGGCCGGGCCAACGCACGCACCCGCGGTCTGGTGGCGCTCTTGGCGATGCGCGCGGCCGATCCCTACATGGAGCGCCTCGCCGCGTTGCCGGCCGATCTGCGCACTACGCTCGCGCCCCCCGACGACGTCGAGTTGGTGCGCTTGATGGCGCTGCTCAACCTGGGCGGTGATGGCGAGCGTGGGGGCGCGCTGGTGGCGCGATGCCTCAAGGTTCAACGGTATGGGGCGATGCGATCGGCGGCCGCGTTGGCCAGCTTGGCGGCCATTGATGCGCTGCCGGTGCGCAGCGATCAGGCGGTGGATCATCGGGCGGTCGCGTTCGTGCTGACGTCGATGGTGCTGGGGCGCCCGAGTGAGGCCGCGCGCTGCCTCGACGACTCGGCCAACCTCGACGCCGCGCGGGCCGAGCATCCGCCCGCGGCGCTGCCGGCGAAGGGCTCGCTGGCCGACTGCGTGCAGGCCTGGGTCGCGGCGGGGGCGACGACGATCGATCGCCACGAGGTCATCGATCAGCTGCAGACGATCGGCTGGCCGGTGCCGCCGCCCGTCGATCCGCTCAAGCGCCGACCGGTCGAACGCGAGGCTCAACTGCGACTGCATCTGCGCGGCGTGGCGGCGCCCCGATGAGCGACCTCACCGATCGCGTCTGTGCGTGGCTCTTCGATGGGGCACAGCCGCCCGAAATCGGCACCGAGCCGGCGTTGCTTGAGGCGGCAGGGCTGCTCGACGAGCTCTCGGCCTTGGGGCAAGACGATCCCAGCGCGTTGGCCGGATTGATCGAACGCGCGCTCTGGGCTCAGTCGGCTGCGACGCGATCACGCTGGGCCCGCTCGGCGCTGCGCTCTGCTGGCCCCGAGGGCGTCGCCGTGCTGGCGGCGTTCGCGGCCGACGCGCCGGTGACGCTCACCGATCGGCTGTGCGCCTGGCTGTTCGACGACGCCCCCGCGCCGACCGGATCTGATGTGGCCGCGTCGCCCGCTGAGGCGCTTGAGGTGCTCGACGATCTGGCCGATCTGGTGGCGGCCTGCGTACCCGACCCGCAGCTCTGCCTGCTCGCTGAAGCGCGCCTGATCGATCCCCTCGAAGACCTGCTCCGCATGCACCTGCCGCTGGACGTCCGGGCGGCGGGCCCCCGCGGTGCGGCGCTGCTCGCTGAGCGGGTCGAGCTGGCACATGGCACCCTCGAGCAGGTCGTCGCGCCGCCG
>JBNMOZ010000078.1:0-14185 GCA_051276005.1 Bradymonadia bacterium
GCGAGAAGGCGCGCTGGATCGAGGTGGAGGAAGAGCTCGTGCGCACCGAGAAGGTCGAGCAGTTGGGCCACACGATGGGCGGCGTCTCGATGGCTCAGGGCGCGCACAAGCAGGGCGCGTTGAGCGAGTCGGATTCGTGAAGTGCCGCGTCCGTTGGCCGTTCGTGATCACCGCGGTCGTCGTCGTCTACATCACGGGCTGTCAGGTCTTGACCCGCAGTCTGAGTCCCGTCAGCTACATGCAAAGCCTGCAGAGCTTCGGTATCGTCTTCGATCCGCTGATGATTGGAGTCGCCGCACTGTTCAGCATGTGGGGCATCGACGCGGGCGTGCGTGGCGCGCTGAGCGTCATCCGACGGCGAGCACTCAGGAAGGCGCTCATGATGCCGCTAGACCGCCAGAACCAAGCGTGAGTCGACGCCCACCTATTCGCTGGCGCTGGGTCTGCTTCGGGGTGGGTAGCTGCCTTATCGGTACATTTCTCCTGAGCCCGAGCGTTGGGCGGTCAAACTTTTGGTCGTATATCTCACCGTTCTGCCTATTGATCGGGATCCCGATATTTCTTTCGGGCTTTGGGATAATTGTGGTCGGGATGGCCCGTGAGTCGAAAACGGTGTTGGCGCACCGTCGCTGGCACCGCCAGAAGACCCGTGAGGCCATCATCGAGGCGCGCCAGCCCGGCTCCGAATCGGGCGGATTGAGCGAGGTGATCGTCGATCGAGACGGCGCGTTGAGCGCGGTGCTGGGGGGCGAACTCAGCGAACGCCATCTACCCCAAGACCCCTGAATTTGCTGCAAAAGGTGTGCATCTGCGCCGTCGCTGGGTAAAAGAGCCCATGCTCGAACACCGCCTGTCTGCCCGAATTGTCGCCACCCTCCTTGTCAGCTTCGCCCTGAGCGCCCATGCGCAGGACGTCGAGGACCGCCCACCGGGAGACCGAAAGGCGACGGCGGGCAGCGACGGTGATCCAAACCTACGCGCCCTGCTCGACCCGGTCTTCGACGACGGGCCCAAGGGTCGCTACAGCGTGTACGTGGGGCGCACCGATGGCACGACGCTGTACGCGCGCAACGCCGACACCGCGCTGCATCCGGCGTCGAACATGAAGCTCGTGACCACCGCGACGGCGCTGCATACGCTGGGGCCTGCGCATAAATGGCGCACCGATTTGCTGGCCACCAACTTCAAAGACGGGGTGGCCGATCGGCTGTACCTGGTGGGTCGTGGCGATCCGTTCTTCGTGACCGAGAGCCTGCTCAAGATGGTCGCCGACGCCCAGCAGATGGGGCTCAAGCGCGTGCGCAAGGGCATCGTCGTCGACGACACCTACTTCACCGATCGCTACCTGGCGCCGGGCTTCGAAGACCGGCCCAAGGACGACGCGTCGTACCGCGCCGCGACGGGCGGCATGAGCCTGAACTTCAACAGCATTCAGGTGCGCATCAAGCCCGGCAGCAAGCCCGGACGAAAGCCCATCGTGACCACGCTGCCGCCGTCGAACTACGCGATCATCGACAACGACGCGACGACGTCGAGCGGCGGTAAGGAGCGCCTGGGCCTGACGGCGCGCGCGCACAAGGGGCGCACGAAGCTGATGATCAGTGGCGCGATCCCGGTCAAGCATCGCGGCATCACCGTGCGGCGCCGCATCGACAACCCACCGCAGTTCGCGGGGCGCGCGCTGGTCGGTGCCCTCAAGACCTTCGGCATCAAGGTCAATGGCGACGTGAAGGTGGGCCGCGTGCCCGACAAGGCCAAGCGGCTGGTGCGGCACTGGTCACCCGCGCTGGGCAAGGTGGTCGACGACGTCAACAAGCTGTCGAACAACTTCATGGCCGAGCACCTGATGCGCACGTTGGGCGCGGTCAAGTACGACCGCGGTGGCTGGGATGAAGGCCGCAAGGTCATCGACGACTTTTTGACGCAGACGGTCGGGATCAACGGCTTCGTGGTGCGCAACGGCTCGGGCCTGTTCGGCGACTCTGTGCTGTCGGCCCGGCAGTTCGGCGCGCTGCTCTCGTACATGCACACCCGGCGTCCGGCGCTGCCCGAGTTTGCCGCGTCGCTCGCGATCGGCGGCCATGACGGCACGCTTCGGCGGCGCATGAAGTACCTCAAGCCCGGGCAGCTACGCGCCAAGACCGGCACGCTCAGGGGCGTCATCTGCCTGTCGGGGTATGTGGAGTTCGCCGACGGGACCACCGGCGTCTTCAGCATTCTGTATAACGATGTGAAGGGTCGGGCCTGGACCGTTTGGAAGGTGCAGGAGGCGGTGGTCAAGGCCTTGGTGGCCTACAGCCCCCGCTGATCCGGGGCGCTCAGCGGGGTCGACTCAGCGTCCCGACGGGATGCACTGGTCGGCTTCTTCGCTGATCGTGCAGATCTCGATGTCATTGCAGAGCTCGAGCGGCGCGCCGAAGCAGATGTCCTGGGCCGAGACGCACTGGCCCTCGGCGCCAGCCTGCCGGCAATCTTGCTCGCACATCGGATCGCCCTGGCAGGCGAAGGCGCAGTCGATCGGCCAGCAGCCAGGCTCAGCGTCACAGGCATCGACGGGCAGCCCTTCGCAGTTGTTGGGCGCGGGCGCCGCGGGCTGGCAGAAGCCGCGGTCCTCGCAGTCGCAGATCTCCTCGCCGTCGGGGCCGATGAAGCACTCGCAGAGGCCTCCGCCTTGGGCCCACTCGCAGCCGCGCTCGCCCTCGCAGGCGTTGGGATCCATCCCCTGGCAGCGGCCGGGCTCTTCGTCGGGCAGGCAGACCTCGATCGGCTCACAGATGACCGGCTCGCAGTCGGGATCGTCCATGTCACACGGCTCGGCGCAGGGCGGGAAGAGCTCTTCGATTCGGCAACCCGGCGCTTCGCGGCACTCTTCGGGCTGCAGGTCGTTGCAGTCACGTGCTGCGATCTGGCGGCAGATGCCCGGGGCGGGATCAGGGCATTCGCACACGACGTCCGGGGGGCATTCGCACGGCTCGATCATGCCCTCAAGCCACTGGCACTCGGGGATGTCGGCGCATGCGTCCTGCGCAAACTGCGCGCAGAAGTCCTGCGGCTCGGGCTCTTGGCAGAAGCCATCGCCTTCGAAGCAGTCGCAGATCTCTCCGCCATCTTCGTCCTCGAAGCACTCGCAGAAGTCGCCACCGCCGCGCCACTCGCAGCCGTTCGCCTGGCAGTTGTTCGCGTCGCCAAAGTCCCAACAGCCTTGGGGCTGATCGGGCTCGCAGAATCCACCTTCAGGCGGCGCGATGGGCGGGCCAGGCTCGACGCAGTCGCAGTCGGGCGCGTCGGGCGGGCAGCCACAGGGCGCGGGCGGGGGGGCCGGATCGCCATTGTTGGGCACCCACCGGCAGCCGTCGCGGTCGAAGCACGCGCGCTCTTCGAGGTCCCAGCAATCTTCTTGCGGGACCGGCTCACAGAAGCCGCCCGGGGCGATACGCGCCTCGCCGTCGCAGCCGCAGTCAGGCGCGTCGGGGGGGCAATCGCAGTCTCCGGGCTCGGGCCCGCCGAATTCGAAGTTCCAGCGGCAGTCGTCGCGGTCATTGCAGGTGAACTCGTCGAGCTCGAAGCACTCGCCGGGCGGGGGCTCGGCCGATGCGCAGCGCAGGCATTGCGGCGGCTGGACCGGGTCTTCGCCGTCGGGCCGCGGGGGCGCGCCAAAGCCTTCACAGTCAGGATCTTCGACAACCTGGCAGTCGCGGCGATCGAAGCAGGCGTCGACGTCGACCTGCTCGCAGGGCGGCAGGCCGTCTTCGTCGGGCACGCACTCGAACTCGACGCGGCAGGGCACGGGCAATGGATCGGGCGCGAAGTCGCCGTCTTCATCGCCGGGGAACCCTTCGCCGTCACAGATTTCGCGGAATTCGCCGCGGCATGACGGGTTGCGGTCGCATTGCTGCTCGTCAAGTTGGCCGCAACCAGCCGGATCTTCGGCGGCGCACATGATCGCGTCGCCCTCTTCGATCAGCTGGCAGCCGGGGGTGCGATCGCAGGCCTCGATGGGCACGCCGCCGCAATCGAAGATGCGCTCCTGGCAGCCTTCGTACGGGGGCGGCTCAGGCGCTGGCATCTCGCCGGGTTCGTCGGGGGCGCCGCCGTCGCGGCCATCGTTGTAGATCGGCTCGCAGTCGGGGCGCTGCACGCAGGCATCCTCGACGAGACCGGCGCAGTCGCCCATCGGGCGGTCGATGCACTGCTCGTCAAACCAGGTGCACTCATCACGGCCGACGCATTGCTCGGGATCGAGGTCGGCGCAGGGCATCATCTCGGGCGCAGTCGCGCAGCCGTCAGGGCCCCATTCGCATTCGGGGCGCGCGTTGCAGGCCGGCTCGGCGAAGTCGCCGCACTGCGGAATGCAGCCGTCGTCGGTCCACTGGCAGCCCGCGGCCTCGCAGGCGCCCGGGTCAGGCTGATCGCATTGTACGGGCGGCGCCTCTTCTTGGCAGCCATCGGCGTACCAGAAGCAGTTCGCGCCTTCACAAGCGCGCGCATCGCCGTAGTCTTCACAGGTCAGTTGGGGTGCGCCGCAGGCGCCCTCATCGGCGTCCCAGGCGCAGTCGTCGCGGCCGCCACACTGGCCCTCGTCGAGGAACCGACAGGCCGCCTCTTCAGCGTCCGTGCAGCGGCTGAAGTCGTCGAAGACGTCAGCTTGCGCGGCACAGTCATCGCGCGTGTTGCACTGGGCTTCGTTGAGCTCGGCGCAGGGACCATCAGGGTCGCCCCCGCCTTCGCCGCCGACGCCGCCCTCGCCGCCGACGCCGCCGCCCTGACCGCCTTCGCCGCCGCCTTCACCGCCGACACCGCCGTCGATTTGGCCACCGCCCTCACCGCCCGCCCCGCCTTCACCGCCGCTGCCCGGCTCCTCGGTGTCGCAGGCCGTCATCAATCCGATCAGGCACACGCCCGTCAGGGCTCTTCGAAAGAGGGTAGTCATCCCGACTCCTTAGTTTGAATACGCGAAATAGAGCCATGCAAGCTCAGCGCCACTGGCACAACGCGCGGTCTTCTCGCGATACGTGACCATCTATGCTCAGAAATTCCCCATAATCGAGGTCGACCGCATCAGAATCATGAGCGTCCGGTTGGAGGAGCCATGAACCAAATCGTTATCCCCCTGATCTCAATGTCGTTGCTGGTGTCTGTAGGGCTGGGGTGCGTCGAGCCCGAGCCGAGGCCAACGCCGCCCAATTTGGCCGCGCTGGTCGCGACGTATGCTGCGCCGACGGGCGAAGTCACCCGCGAGAGCGCGCAGCGGCTGGTCGCAGAGGCCGCCACCGATTTGGCGCTGATCGACGACGCCGAGGCCTTTATCGGACTGATCAACCTGATGTTCACCGACTTGGCCGGCATCGGTGGCGACGAGAGTGGCTTGTCGACTCAGCAAGGCGGCCTGGCGACGCAGCAGCGCGGCCTGGCGGTCGGTGGGGTCAAGGTCGATGGCGCCGGATGGATTGACTATTACCGGCTGTGCCCGACCGCGAACGGTATGGGGGCCCGCGGTACCTTTGATGCGATCGTGCTCATCGACGTCGACGCCTTCGAGCCGGTGGTTTGGGGCAACTTGGCCGACTGCCGAATCGATGGCAGCGGCTTCAATGGCGATCTGGCGCTGCATATCGAGTGGGTCGATGGCGTGCCCAGCGCGGTGATCGCGCGCATCGTGGGGCAGACCAACATCGGTGGGATCGTCAAAGACGGCGTATTCAGCCTGCGCTGGCAAGGCCAGACGGTCATGACCGACTACGTGCTCGACGAGCTGGGCGGGTTTCTGGTGGGCGTCGACGCCGCCACCGAGCAGTTGCTCATCGAAGGCCGCAACGGGCGCTTCGTCTGTGACGCGGCCGGTTGCGAAGGCCCGGACGGCGGGTTCACATTGTGATGCGCGCGCCGCTCGCGACCCCGCTGCTGCTGATCGCGCTGCTCGCAGCGCCCGCCCAGGCGCGGCACACCGACGAGACCCGCGTCACCGACTACTCCGCCGACGGCCTCGATCAATGGGCGTGGCGGGTCGGCCCGTTTCGCTCGGCGGTTGGCGTGCTCGACTCGGTCGAAGTGGGCCTCAATACGACGTTGCTCCTGCTGACCGTGTCGAACCTGTACGCCAAGTGGACGGCGTGGGAGAGCGGACCCTGGTCTGTCGCCCTGCGCGCGGGTTTCTTCCGGCTCGACCTCAGCAAGTTGCCCGGCGACGGTCTAGAGCCGGCCGAGGGCGACGAGCCCTTTCAGGTGACCGCATATCCGCTGGAGCTCATCGGCTCATACCGCCGGGGCTCATCGTCGTATCATATGGCGTTGATGGGCACCCTGGTGCAGACCAGCGGCGATCTACCACCATCGATCAACGTCGACGGCGCCGGCGCGTTCAACACCGTGCTGATGCAGGGCACCTGGGAGTGGCGGCTGTCGGACGTGACCGCGCTGGTCGTGCAGGGGCAGGTGAAGCTCTCCGAGCGGCTGACCGCCAACGGATCGACGCGGGTCAAGATCGATGAGGACAGCCACGCTGACATCCATGCCAGCGGCGGCGGCGACATTTTGGGCGCCAAGGGCAGCCTCTCGGTCAGCGGGTACTGGAGCTGGGACAGCTTCAACCTGCGGGCCGGCCTGGGCTATGGTCACTACACAATCCCGGCCGCCAATATCTTCCTGCCCAATTCCGACGATCGCCCCGGTCCCATCGTCTTCCCCGAGTTGGCGATGTACTGGCGTTTTTGAGCGGTTCAGCTGCGCGTAAGCCACGGGAATCTTGACGCGGCGGCCGTTTCGTTTCATGTCTCGTAGGAGAATCTCCGCGCGCGAGCGCGAAATTAGCCGAGTACAGTGAGGTAGACGTGGCAGGCCCCGAACAGCGCATTGCTCAGCTTGAGCGCAAGATTAAGACGACCCAGACCATCACGGTGGTGATGTTCCTGATGCTCGCCGGTGTCGCTGCGCTCACGCAGATCCCGCTGCGCAAGCCCACCGTCATCACCCTGGGAGACACCACCGGCGCGCACACCCGCGTGACCGCCGATGGCATCTACCTGATGGGCGCCGATGGCACGGTGCAGGCTGCGCTGCATACCGACAAGACCGGGCCGCGCCTCGCGTTGGGCGAAGGCGTGTCGATTCAGGCGACGGCCACCGGCGGCAACGCGACCTTCAAGTCCAAGAGTGGGCCGGTCGTCGCGTTGAGCGCCGAGCAGGGCGCCGTCATTCTGGCCGACAGCGGTGGTGGGGCAGCCAAGGCCAGCATCGAAGCGAGCGAGAAGTCGGCCTGGGGCACGTTCAAGTCTGGCACGTCGGCCGGCACCATTCGCCTGCTCGCCAACGAGACCGTTGCGTCGGTCACGGCCGGCAACCCGAGCCTGCCGGCCACCGCCGCCTTGTTCACCACGGGCGCGTCGAGCGGCCTGGCGCTGGGCCGCGCGGAGTCGCCGGGCAAGCTCGATAGCGACAAGACGACGGCCGCTGCGCTGCTCAGCGTGAACGCCGACGGCGCACCGGCCCTCGAAGTGCGACGCAGTGGCGGCGTCAACCGGGTCTTCGCGCCGCCCGTGCCCTGAAGGCAGCGCGTCACCCAAGCCCTGCGGTCGCGCCTCAGCGGCCGGGGATCCTGCGCAGCAGCGTCCCCCCCACGGCATCCACCCCAACCACCCAGACGTCGACCCGCGTGTTCACCCACGCCGCGGTCGGATCACGCCGACGGGCCATCGGCATCTCTTCGCCAAGGCTGCGCGCCTTGATGACGTGGCGCGGCACGCCCCGCTCGACCAGCGCGTCGACCAGAACGCGGGCCCAGCGGGCGGTCTTGCTGTAGCCGTACTTGTCCGGCGTTTGATCATGGGTGTGGATCGCGATCTTCTGAATCGTCTGTGTGATCAGAAGCGTGGCCAAATCGTCGATGATCGGTCGGCTGCGCTGATGGATCGCCCGATGGTCAGGCGTGAAGCGGATCTGCGGGGTCAGGATTTGCCCGCTGCGTGCGACACAGACCGTCTTGGGGCGCTGGGCGACGCTGGCGACGGGCGGGCACGTAATGGCGATGGGCGCGAGCTGGAGCACCGCGACGAGCCAGTTGATCATTGCGCGTCGATCCAGTCGCCGAACCGATCAACGAAGCTGGCCTCCTGCGCGTCGACGGGGGGCATGCCTTCGCCGCCACCGCCCTGGAAGGTGCGGTAGCTATAGGCCATCTTGCGCCATAGATAGCTGGCCTGTCGATCGCCCGGCGCGATCCGAAAGCCGTCGACCTGGGTCGAGCGGACGTTGAGCGTGGTCTCTTCAAACGCGGTCAGGTCGAGGCGCGCGGCGGGTTGGGCGCCGGCATGGCATTGGGTACAGACGAGGTCAAAGCGGGCCTGAATCGCGGCGGCATCCAACGGTGGATCGCCTGCGGGCGGACAGACGTCGAGGCAGAGGACGTCTTCGCAGTCGGCCCAGTTGTCGCCGTTGTCGTCGACGCCGTTCACGCAGTCTTCGGGGTGGTCGAAGCACGCGGCCAGCGGTCGGCAGTCGGGATCGGCGCAGTCGACGCGGCCGTCGGCGTCATTGTCGACGCCGTCGAAGCATGCAAACTCCGGCTGTGGACCCATATCGGGGGGCGTCATGTCGGGCGCGGCCATATCTGCCGGTGCCATGTCGACGATTCGCATGTCGATCAGGCTCAGATCGGGGCGGGGGCCTGCATCGCGTGGCTGAGCATCGGGCGTGGCATCGAGCGGCGCGGCATCGAGCGGCCCGGCATCGAGCGGCGCGGCATCGAATGCGGCAGCGTCGAATACAGCACCGTCGAGTGGCGCAGCGTCGAGTGCGGCAGCGTCGAGTGCGGCAGCGTCGAGTGCGGCAGCGTCGAGTGCGGCAGCGTCGAGTGCGGTGGCATCAATCAGGGGCTGGGCATCATTGGCGTCGTCGCAGGCGGCGAGGCCAAGCGCGCTGAGGGCAAGCGCGCTGAGGGCAAGCGCGCTGAGGGCAAGCGTACAGAGGGTCAGCGAGAGGTCGATGGCGATCCGCAATCGCATTAGCCGGGCACGAGCGCTGTCTGCCACTTCGGATGCGCCGGTTCGGGCAGCAGGTCGCGGCGAAGCCGTCTGACGTCGTATTCGGCCTGCTTGCCGACCAGCGCGCGCCCAAAGGTGGGCAAGTCGAAGTCCAGCAACACGCACGCGGCGAGATAGAAGTCGCGACGCGAGGGGCAGGGCGGGGTGACCGCCAAATAGATGCCATCGGGATCGGGGTGGGTCAGCGCTGCGAGGGTCGCCGCGGCGGCGTCGTCGTAGTGCATCAGCGCGAGGGTCTTGTTGGGCGGCCCTTTTGGCACCGTCTTGCGCACCGCGAGGGCGTTGAGGGGGCCGCGCCCAGGACGATACAGGCCGCCGCAGCGCACGATGACGCCGCCCGGCGCCCACGCATGAAAGGCCGCTTCGGTGGCGGCCGCGCGTTGGGCACGCTCGCTGCGGCCTGGCCGCGTGTCTTCGTCGACGGTGCCGCGCGCCAAGCCGTAGTACCCGGTCGTGCTGATGAGCACGGCGCGCTTGGGGGCTGGCTGATCGGAGAGCTGGGCGATGGCCATGGCCTGGCGATCGCTGCCGGGCAACGCCAGCAGCACGACATCGTCGGCCAGCGTGCGCTCCGGCGCACCGCGATGACACGAGATATTATCGCTGCGCAACGCGGCGTGGCGGTCGGTGGAGCGCGTGTAGGCGCGAACAGGGCCGTCGACCCAGGACCGCGCGACGCGGCCACCGAGTTCTCCAGCTCCCCAGACGATGAGGCGCGCCATCAGTCGGTCCCCGTGTCGGATGGGCGCTGCTTCTCGGCAATCACCCGAATACCACCGGCGCCGCCAAAGACGGCCAGCAAGAAGGTGAGCGGTAGGTCGATCATCATGAGCAGGCCAAACAAAATGCGCCAGAAGTATACACTGGCCGTCTTCTTCTCCGGGAACATGACGGCCGGTACGAAGGCTTTCATGCCCATGGTCAACATCAGGCTGCCGGCGATCTCGGCGGGCAGCCAAGGTCGCTTGAACTCACGAATGCGCCAGCCCGCGCCCTCAACGAGGGGCCGCAGCGTCTTGGGTCGAAAATGGATGAGGTGCGTGGGCGCTTGCAGAAACAACCAGTTGCTGCGGAAGATCCAGCCGACGGGGCCCCAGGTGGGCACCTCGAGCACCATATGTCCGCCCGGCGCGGTGATGCGATACAGCTCGGCCAGCTCCGCGGCAGGATCGTACGTGTGCTCAAGGCAATGCCAGGTCGTGACGACATCGAAGGCGCCGTCGGCGTAGCCCTGTTCGGGCAGCTCGCCCACATCGACGGGCACGCCGTACACCTCGCCTGCGAAGGCTGCGCAGCGCGCGTCGAAGTCGAGCCCTTGCACCTGGGCCTTCGAGATCTCACGAACCGACGTCAAGAAGCCGGCCGCGCCGCAGCCCGCGTCGAAGACCTTGGTCGTCTGCGTGACGGGTGCGCCCGCGCGCTTGAGGCGGTACAGGGTGTCTTTGGCGCGCACCCAGTCGATGCCGAGGGCCTGCGGCGGCTTGCGCTTGGCCCAAGCGGTCCGACGCCATTGCACCTCGGCCTCGGGGTAATACTTGGCGTACCACGGGCCGATCTCATGCGGTTCGGGGCGGGGATCGAGAACCCACGCACTACATTCTGGGCAGCGTCCATAGGTGAACGTGCCGTCGCCAGCGCCCCAGAAACGGTCGCCGGCTCGGATGTAGTTGGGGGTAAGAGGCGCGTCGGGATGCGACGGGCAGCGAGCCGATTGCATGCTGGACAGTGAACCGTCCGCCCCGTTCAACGCAAGCATCGCGCAGCCCCAGGCCAACGCAAGCGTTGGGCTTGGCCGAGGTGCACGGCGTCGGTCAGGGCTTGCAGAGTGCAGCAGTAGTTGCGGCAGTAGTTGCAGCAGCAGTTGAAGCAGTGGAGTCGACCGCGAGGCGCTCTGCGCCGGCGAGGCCGGGTCAAGATCGCCTGAGTGGGCTGTTTAGAGCCTGCTTACTTGGTGGGCTCTTCAAATCCACACTTGTCGCACATCCAGAAGATGCCGCTCGCGCGGCTCTGGCGCACGAACTTGATCACGGTCATCTTCGGGCTGCCGCAGGACGGGCAGTCCTTGGTGCGACCGGCGTCACGATCGGCACGACCAGCAATCTTTGCCTTTTTTCCGGCAGCCATACTCTCTCCTTGAGATGTTTGGACCGTGACTCAACGACGGACCCAGATTAAACGACGAACCCAGGGTACACTTCGGGCCCGAGATTGGCGGCGAAAGCTACCGGCAAAGGTTGTCAAAGTCAAGCCAGGATCCTGCGTACTTTAGCCCTCTTGACCGGCAGATAGTCGGCGTTTAACACCCGCGGCATGCAGAGATCGACTCCCGCCGTTCGCCGCTGGTTGCTCGTCGTCTACCTGATGGTCTTCGCGATGGTCCTCATCGGGGGGATCACACGCCTGACCGGATCAGGCCTGTCGATGGTCGAATGGCGCCCCCTCATGGGCCTCTTGCCGCCGCTGACCGACGCCGAGTGGCAACGCGTCTTCACCATCTACCAACAGTCGCCTCAATACGCGGAAGTCAACGGTTGGATGGGCCTGGCCGACTTCCAGCGCATCTTCTTCTGGGAGTATCTGCACCGCCTCTTCGGGCGCCTGATCGGCCTTGTCGTGATGGTGCCGGGGATCTACTTCCTGGCGCGCCGCCGCCTGCAGGGGCGCGCCGCTAAATGGGTCATCGCGTCGTTCGTCTTCGGCGGCATGCAGGGCGTGCTCGGGTGGTGGATGGTCAAGAGCGGGCTGGTCGATCGGCCCGAGGTCAGCCACTTCCGCTTGGCCGCACATTTGAGCCTGGCGTTGTTTGTGGGGTGCTGGATTTGGTGGCTTATGCTCGACTTGCGCACGACGGAGGCCCGCGAAGGCCGACCGAGTCTGCGACGTTGGGGCTGGATCTTCATGGCCGTGTTGGCGGTCCAGATCGTCTATGGCGCCTTCATGGCCGGCACGCGCGCCGGCTATATGTACCGCAGCTGGCCCGATATGAATGGCGAGTTCTGGCCGTCGGCCGCGTTGAGTATGCCCAGCGCCAACCTGACGTCGAACCCGGTCTTCATTCACTTCTTTCACCGCACTCTCGCGTGGGGCGTGCTGGCGCTGGGCCTGTGGCACGCATGGCGGCTGCGCGTCGTCGCGCGCAAGGCTTCGATCTTCTTGGCGTCTTCGCTCTTTCTGCAGTTCCTACTGGGCGTGGGCACGATCGTGCTGGGCATGCCGATCGCGATCGCCGCGGCCCATCAAGGCGGGGCGCTGCTGCTGCTCTCTGCGGGGCTCGTCGCGATTCACGCGGTGTCGCCCCGGGCCGCCACGCCGCTCTGACCAGCGGGCGGGCGTCCGCGACCGGGGCTTACAAAGGCCGATCACGGGCCCTTGATGGCCGGTCACGGATCGCCGCGCCGATGAGCAAAGTCGATGCGCAGCCGCAACCCCCCGCCCAAAAACATCTCGCGGCGTTCGCCCTTGAGCACTTCTACGCCCAGCCACGGCACGATCTCGCCGAAGAGATGCGGTGAGAGGTGCCAGAGCAGACCGACCCCGAGCACTTCAGCGCTCAATGCGGCCCGCCAACCCAGCCCCTGAGATGCGAAGACCGGGCCGCCATCGACATGCAGGCCCGCCGAGATCGTGGTGAACCGGGCGTCGTTTGCGCGCAGCCGCACCACGCCACCCACGCTGACATGGGTGTAGGTCAGGTCGGTGTGAAGAACATCGGGCAGAGATCGGGCGATGGCCACAGTCGGGCCCGCCGCGATCGTGCCGTGCGGGGTGAAGTAGCGCAGATAGCCCGCATCAAGCCGCAGCCCGCGGGTGGGCCAGAGGCTGTCGCCGGGGCTCTGGATGCCGCGATGCCGACCCTCGAGGCCGACGGCCAGGGTCCACGCGCCGCCCAACTCAGGCACCCAGGCGATCGAGTCGACGTCATACGGCGTCGCCTGGGCATCGCTGATCGGTGCAGCGATCAGCATGGCGATCAGCAGCATTCGTCTGCAGCGACGGACCGGCACATGCGGCCTGTGTCTAGATGTGAGGCAAACGCCGTGGTGCATCGCGATAAACAGACCAATTGACGCGGATATCGGTGATCTCTAGGGTCAGCGCTGGGACTAGACTAAAAGATGGGGACGACATGGTTCGACGGATGCTGACCATCGCCGTATTCCTCGTCGGTTGCGAGCCAACCGATGTGGATTCGCCGACGGGGCCCGAGCCCCCGCCGCCTGACATGGGTGCCAATGTACTGCCCGACCAGATGGTTCGACCCGATATGACGGTCGAACCCGGCGGCGTGCTTGGGGATCCGTGTGATTCGCGCGACGAATGCGAGAGCAATCGCTGCGTCGCGGATCCGGCTGGCGGAGGGGTGTGCACCCAAGGGTGCCTCGATGGCGAAGACGAGGGCTGCCCCGGTGGGTGGGTGTGCGAGGACACCTTCGAGTACGGGCCAGTCTGCGTGCCGCTCGCGCCGCGCGGGCTCTGCGCGCCCTGCGAAGAGAACTACGAGTGCGGTGATGGCGAAGACCTGTGTCTGCCATTGCTCGGCGACGGCGGCCGCAAGGTCTGCGCGCGCGACTGTCAGGATCGGGCGACGCCGTGTCCAGATGGGTTCTCATGCGAGCCGGTCGGCGCGTTCTTCCAGTGCATCCCCGACGACGGCACGTGCCCTGAGGGTGAAGACCGCGACGGTGACGGCACGGCGGATCCGGTGGACAACTGTCCCGACGAGCCCAACGCCGATCAGGTCGACCTGGACAACGACGGGCACGGCGACGCGTGCGACAACTGCCCCAGCGATCCGAACCCGACGCAGTCCGACGCCGACATCGACGGCGTGGGCGACTCGTGTGACGACGACTACTTCCCTGATGGCGAGAACCTGCGCGTGGTCTATGGCCACTTCGCGGGCGCCGTGGGCGAGAGCCGCTCGGCCAGCTTCATCATTCGCGGCGGCATGAGCAGCAGCGAGCCGGGGCCGACCATGTCGTCGGCCAGCTTCAAGCTCTGCTCCTTCAGCGGGGAGGCCCCATGAGCCGCTCTGCTCGCGTTCAACAGACTCACAAGAACAGCCACCAGATCAACAGCTTGGCCCAAGGGGGGCTTGTCATGACCGGTTCGCGTACGATTCGACGGCTCCTGGGGACCTGCGCCCTGGT
>JBNMOZ010000079.1:0-14150 GCA_051276005.1 Bradymonadia bacterium
ACACGCGCCTTCGCGCCTATGTATCTTCGAGCTCAGGAAAGCCTCGAAGAATTTTTGGTAGCGGGGACAGGATTCGAACCTGTGACCTTTGGGTTATGAGCCCAACGAGCTACCTGACTGCTCCACCCCGCATCAACATCAGCGCCTCTCAGCGCCCCGCTCAACATCAGGGTCAAGCGGAGCCGGACTATACGGGCCGACTATCGCAGGGTCAATCTGTTTCTCGGCTCTTGTGTCGTTTACGGCCCGCAGCCCGCGAAACGGCGCGCAGCTTGCGCAGCTCTTCATTGTTCAAGTGGCGCCACTTGCCCGGACGAATACCGTCGAGGGTCAAATGGGCGATGGCCATGCGCCGCAAGCGGACGACCGGGTGACCGATGGCCTCGAACATCCGCTTGATCAAGTGGTTTCGGCCTTCGGTGACCGTCAACTCGATCCACGTATTCGACGGAGCCGCTCGATGGCCCATCGACACGCGGTGCACGTGCTGGGCTTGGGCCGGACCGTCGTCGAGCAGCACGCCCTGCATCAGCGATACGAGCGTGTTGTCGGACGGCTTGCCGCGGATCTTGACCCGATACGTCTTGGGCACCTCGCCTGACGGATGCATCAGCGCGGCGGCCATTTCGCCATCATTGGTCATCAGCAGCAGGCCCTCGGCGTCGAGGTCGAGCCGCCCGACAGGGAAGACCCGCGTGTCGATCTGCACCAAATCAAGCACGGTCTCCCGCTTGAATTCGTCGCTCGCCGTTGTCACGACGCCTGCGGGCTTGTGCAGCATGATGTACGTCGATGCGCGGGGTGGCGTGAGCTTGCGCCCATCCACCTCGATGCGATCGACGTCCGAGTCGGCCTTGGCGCCAAGCGTCTTTACGATCGTGCCGTTGACGCGAACACGGCCATCAAGGATGACCGCCTCGGACTTACGCCGCGAGGCGACACCTGCGCGGGCCAGGATCTTCTGTAGTCGTTCCAGGGCCATGCGGTCCTCCTTCGCCTGTATCCGCACACGGTCAGGCAGCGCGACAGGGTGCCGATGTGTCGTGCACAAGTCAATTGTGACCGCTGCATTCACAGGCCTGCCGACTTCTGGGGGAGTATGGTAGATCCGTAGGACCCCGCAGACCGGTGGAGAGTATGGCCGACATCTTCAGTGACACCCTCATCGCCCTGGTCGCCGATTGCGACGCCATTCAAGGCGCCGCCTTCACCGATCTCGATGGCGAAGACATCGCAGTTGAGCCGCGTTCCTTGCGTGACGCGCTGCGCACATGCGCCGCGTTCGGAGGCCTGGCCCTCAAGCGCACCACGGCGGCCGAGGCCTCATCGGGCCGCGAGCCGGTCCGCAGCATCTCGGTGGACGGATCCGAGGGGCGCTTCATGGCCTGGGCGGTGGGCGCGAACTACCAGCTGGTCGTGACCATCGCCGGCAACGCCCTCCAAGAGCCGGTCTCTGACGCCGTGCGCCAGGCGGTCTCGCGACTCAGCACGGCCATCTAGCAGGCCGCTGAGGACGCTCGGCCCTTTTCAACGGCGCGCTCGCCCACGTGGCCGTGACGCACTGCCGGTGACCGTCTGGCGGTGATCGGCCGCCGCGACGCGTGAGGTTGACATGCTGGCCTCGATTCTCATCTTGACCCTCGCGGCGCCCCCCGCGACACCGCGCGTACACACGCCCCCGCCGCGCTTCACGGGGGCCTTTCGCGGCGTCGAGGCCGGGTACGGCGGTGCGTTCGGTGCCGCCGACGGCCACGCGCTCAGCCTGACTGCGCGCGCCGCGAGCGTGCTCTATCTCGCCGACGTGGCGGTGTCCTATCGGCCGGTCTTGCGCACCACCACGGCCCATCACCTGGGCGTCGCTGCGCGGCTGCATCCCTTCTTCCTGTTTCTGCTGGCCAACAACCCCTGGGGCGCGACCATCGGCGGCTTCTACCTCGAGGTCGGGGTGGGCGGCGTTTTGCAGGACGATGCTGGCGCGGCGACCTGGCAATGGGGGGCGGGGATCGATGTCCCGCTGGTCGGTCATCTCGACCAGAACGGCCTGTGGTTGGGTGCCGAAATGATCCGCATCTGTAGCTTTACCGACACCGCCACCGCAGATGGCGCAGAACAAGGTGGCGTGACCGTCGTCTCGCTGCGGCTCGGTTGGCGCTTCAACGGGCTTTGAGCGCTGGTTGACGCGATGAGCACGCGGACGCGACTCAATTTTCGGCGAATTTAAGGCCGGCAGTCTACGCGGTCTCGTAGCCTTGTCGAAGAATTTGAGACACAGAAGTCGGTGGGAAGGGCGCACGTCAAGGCGCCTTCTCGACGCCTTGAACCCCATGCGACGTCATCGACGGCGCCTCACGATCTGGAGCTCCCATGAAACTGATCTTCGCGCTGTGCTTGCTCTTCGCCGCCCCCGTGGCCGCCCAATCGGTGGACCATTCCCCGTTCGATGTTTTGCTCAAGGCCTGCGTCAAAGGCGACATGGTCAACTATCAGGGCTTCGTCGATCAGCCGACCTTCAAGGCCTACCTTGAGATGATTGGCAAGACTGATCCCGCGACGCTCAAGACGCCGCAAGAGCAGCTCGCGTTCTGGATCAACGCCTACAACGCGCACACGATCAACGCGGTGCTGGCGCATTGGCCCAAGATTGCGTCCGTCGGCGAGGTCTACCCCGACTTTGGCTTCTTCAAGCGCGCCGAGATGGTGGTGGGCGGCAAGAAGTATGCGCTCAACGACATCGAGAACAAGATCATCCGCCCGACCTTCAAAGATCCCCGCATTCACGCGGCGCTCAACTGCGCCAGCATCTCGTGCCCCCCGCTGGCGGGCAGCGCGTTTCATGCCAGCACCCTCGACAGCCAACTCGACCAGGTCATGGGCGCGTTCATCAACGACGCAAAGCGCAACCAGATCGGTGCCGATGGCGTGCAGCTCTCTGAGATCTTCAATTGGTACAAAGACGACTTCAAAGCCGCCGGCGGCGCGAAGGCGTACTTCAAGAAGTTCTTGAAGGATCCCGCTAAGATCAAGGCCCTCGATGCCGCGCCGCTCAAGTTCATGCCCTACAACTGGAACCTCAACAAGATCTGAGGCCGCGGCGTGCGCGATGGAGTATGGCTTCGACGACCGGGCACGGCCTGCACATGACAGTCGGACGTACCAGCCGCGCGAAGACGCGCTTGGCGACGCGGCGTTGCCCGCAATCACTGACTGTTATGAGAGGGCGGATTGGTTGATCAGGGTCGTGTTGGGGCTACGGGGCCCGGGGGGCGCGACGCTTTGAAGGATCGGTGGTGAAGGTGCCCAGATCGCGATCCTTACAGACGCCAGGGAACCGCAGAACTTGATTGTGCATCACCGCATAGACACCGGGCGAGAGCAGTTGGACCGCCAAGAGCGATTCGGTCAGGTTCTGTAGGGCATCGGTGGTGCGTAGCTGATAGGGCCGCATCGCGCCCGTGAGCACGACGGGTACAGCGAGGTTGATCCCTAAAGTCTCGTGGCAAGTTTCGCCGGTGACGGCGAGCGTGTCAGTGCCGTGCACGATGACCACGCCGTCATGTGCGGCCGCCATCACCCCGGCCGTATTGGCGATGAGCGCGTGGTCGCCCGGCGTCATCGCCAGGCTGTCTTTGTTCATGAGTGGCACGCGAACCAACTGCACACCGAGCAGCTGAATCTGGGCAACCATCACGTCCAAAACGCTGACATGATTGCTCAATAAGCCGCTGAACTCGTCATAGGTCTTCTCGATCGTACCGCCGGTCGAGATGAGCGCGATTTTTTTCATGCGCGCATCCTACCAGTCGAAGGCGATATCGGGGAGCGTGCCGATGCGCCGCATGGCGTAGACGGCCATCGCAGCGAGCACCCGCTTGACGTAGCGGCGGGCCTGGTGGAACGGGATGTCTTCAACCCATTGATCAAACGGCGGGCGCGGCGCGCGAGCCCAGGGCGCGACGTTGCCGGGCCCCGCATTGTACGCGGCCGCCAAAACTCCAGGATGATCGCCAAATTGACCGCGTAGATCGGCCAGATAGCGCGTCGCGAGGCGCACGCTCAGATTGACATCGCGCAGTCGGCGACAGGTGATACGACCGCGGATGCCCTCGCGGCGGGCAACCGCGGCGGCGGTCTTGGGCACCATCTGCATGATGCCGCATGCGCCGGCCCATGAGCGCGCCCGCGGGTCGAAGCGCGACTCGGTGTGCGCCAAAGCCAGCACCAAGGCGACCGGCAGGTCTCGCTCAGATGCCCATCTCTCAAAGATCTCGATGTGTTCGATGGGATAGACCGCCTCGAACCAGGGCTCAGTGTCTGCATTGAGGGGCAGGCCGTCTAAGTGCGGCACGTCGCGCTCGAACATGCGCAGCGCCATCGCGGCGTGGCCATGCGCGGCCATCAAACGGGCGACGCCTGCCCGGTAGCGTCCGGGTTCAAGCCGGCCGGGCCCGGCATCATCGAACGCCCACCATGCGTCCTGAACAAAGCCCAGTGAGAGCAGGGGCCCGCCTTCATCCGCGTCGGTGATTGCGACGCGCGCGACCTGGGCCATGGGCGCCGTTTGCCGGCCGGCGAGGCGCAGGCGTGCTTCAGCCAACACCCCGTAATATCCGCTCGGCGCGTCGCGGAGTACGGCTTCGAACGCGTCCTTGGCTGCGTCGCCGTGGCCTGCGCGCTGCAAGTCGACGCCACCGAAGTATGCGAGGCGTCCTCGATGGGCGCGATCGGCTGCATCGATGACGGGTGCGTTGATAGTGAAGGTATTGATGGCGGGCGCGCGGGCCCCCAGCCCGCGAATCAACCACCTCGCATCGCTGGTGGTCTCGGCCTCGGCGTGGTGCCAGAGCAGAGCAGTCAGCCGGTCACGCGCCTCGGCATCTTCGCCGCGGGCCAGGTGAATCCGAGCGGCAAGCAGCCACGCGTCATCGGCGAGCCGGTGCGCGGGCCACCGTCGCCAGAGCTGACGCGCCGCGCGCAGGGCAGCGGCATGGTCGTCTGCTGAGAACCAGGCGCGCGCCTCGGCGTACCGCGCCCTGGGCGCCATTGGCGAGTCGATACATGCCTCGGCGGCGCGCGCATAGGCCGGCGCAGCGTCTCCATGACGTCTCATGCGCGCGCGGGCACGCGCCAGCAACCACCAAGTCTGGCACCCGATATCCGGATCGTCGAAGCCGCGGCGCAAGGCCGCCAACATCCTCTCCTCGAGAGCCGAATATGCGTGGGCGTCCAGGTCGGCGCGGCCGGCAAGCAAGTGGGCGTCAGCATCGGGCTGCAACGCGTCGTGTCGAGCCCGGGGGAGCGCCCAGCGCAGCCGTCGCAAGGCCTTGCGCGCTTGCACGCGTGCCTTGCCCCGACCGGCGCGCAGCTCGACCCGACGCCATGCCCGAATGGCGCGCTCTGGGTGCCCTGCGGCCTGCCAAGCGCGCGCCTGTAAGGCCAGCATCTCAGGCGCGGGGTTCGACGCCTTCTGAGGTTGCTCGGTCAGCCAATGGGCAGCGTCTGCCGGCCGCCCAGCACGCATCAGGGCCTCGGCCGCTTGAGCGCGCGCGTGCGGGGCAAACCTGCTCTTCGGCGAAATTTGCTCTGCCGCATGCAAGGCCAGGGTCGCGTCGCCCAGCGCGGCGGCCGAGCGGAGCACCCGAAACGCGATGAAGTCTGCCAACTCGGGGATGTCGCTGCGGGCGAACCAGCGGAGCGCGGCGCGGTGTTCACCGGCACGCTGGTAGAGCGATGCGACGATGAGCGCGACTTCGGGGCTCTCATGGGCAGGCCACCCCGCTTCAAACGCCGCGCGGGCCATGCCCAACCGCCCTGAGCGCCGGTGCAACTGTGCCGCCAGCGTCGACTCGGGCAGGCTGCCTTCGCCGATATTCGATCCCAACTCGGGCACCTGGGCCTCGGTCGCGTCAGCGAGCCGCGCATCGGTCAGCCGCGCATCGCTCGCCCGCGCATCGCTCGCCCGCGCATCGCTCGCCCGCGCATCAGCCACCAAGGCGAGCGGCGGTTGGGCCGATGCCATGGCGGGCTCGGCGTCCGGCGGCGCGTCACACGCCGATGCAAGACAAACGATGAGCGATGACAGAACCCGGGCCAGTCTGCGGCCGGGCAGGAGACGAAGGACGGGCATTGGGGGCGACTCGTTGGACACGCCGGCGACCCTATCACGCGCACAGGCCAGCGGGCCTGGCACAGGGTGGCGCATGCACGCCTGGGCACGCGCCATTTCAGTCCTTGTCGTCCGTCTTGCCGGCGCAGCCCTCGAATGTCTGGCCAGCGGTCGCCCGACCGCGCACCCTGTCGAGATGCAGGATCCCCGCATGAAGAGCCTGACGCTGCTTGGCCGCGAACACCTCCGCTACGGCCGCCTTCACCATGAGGCGCTGTCGCCCGACATCGCCGCTGCCATCAGCGTCGGCGGATCGCCCACCGGGCGCTCAATGGTGTTCAAGGCCGAGCCGAACGAAGACGCGCTCGTGGTGGCGAGCGACGGCGTGACGATGCTGATGGCGGTCGCCGATGCGCACTTCGGGGCCGAGGCGAGCCATCACTTCATCGAGGCGATCGCGGCCGATCACCCGACCGACCTGCTCGCCGTTCGGCGCTGCCTTGAAGCCGCGCTGGTGGTAGAGCCGCAGACGTCTTCGGAGACGACGTTGACGGTGGTCATCGTCGACCTGACCTCGGGGCGCGGGCAGGGGCTCAGCGTCGGTGACTCCAGCGCGGTCATCATCGACGCGGCGGGAGCGCGGCGGCTGTTTGAGGGCAACGCGATATACATCCAAGGCGGCGCGCCCGATGCCGTGCGGCTCGCGGCCGAGTTCGAGTTCACGCTGGCGAAGGACGCGCTGCTGACGGTCTTCACCGACGGCGTCGACGAGTGCAACTACCGGCGGCCCCAGACATCGATAGGTATGCGGCACCTGCACGACCTGTTCGACAGCACCCGCGGCGATCCTCGACAATTCGCGCGTCGATTGGGTGCCAAGGCCCTCAATGGCGTCGACGACAACCCGGGGGGCGAAGACAACATCGCGTTGGTCGCCGCGCGCCGGCCGCGTTGACCGCCTTTGAGTCGGTCGGTGCCGCTGCTGCGTCGGTGTCGCTGCTGCGTCGGTGTCGCTGCTGTGGGCGCTGCTGCGTCGGTGTCGCTGCTGTGGGCGCTGCTGTGGGCGCTGCTGTGGGCGCTGCTGTGGGCGCTGCTGTGGGCGCTGCTGTGGGCGCTGCTGTGGGCGCTGCGGGTGGGTTGTCTGTGATTTGGACGGAAAGGTGATCGGCGAACTCAATGACTCAACTGCGATCTGACTTCGAGGCGCGGGTCGTAGTCGACACGACGCAAGAGCCGTGGCTGGCGAGCCCGTCGCCAGGCGTCGACCGACGCATGCTCGACCGCGTGGGCGACGAGGTCGCGCGGGCCACGTCGATCGTCCGCTACGCCGCGGGCAGCGCCTTCGACGCGCACACCCATGCGATGGGCGAAGAGTTTCTGGTGCTTGACGGCGTCTTCGAAGACGAGCACGGCAAGTACCCGCCCGGCACCTACGTGCGCAATCCGCCCGGTTCGAGTCATTCGCCGTCAGCGCCCGACGGCTGCACGATCTTCGTCAAGCTGCGGCAGATGGCGCCCGACGACGATCAGCGCGTGGTCGTCGATACAAGGGCCGCCCAATTTCGGCAGGGGCTCGTGCCGGGCCTGACGGTGCTCGGTCTGCACAGCCACGGCACGGTGGGCACGGCTTTGGTGCGCTGGGCGCCCGGTACGCGGTTCTCGACGCATATGCATTGGGGCGGCGAAGAGATCCTGGTGCTCGAGGGCGTGTTCTCGGACGAGCATGGCGACCATGCGGCCGGCACGTGGATTCGCAGCCCGCATCGAAGCGTGCATACGCCGTTCTCTGAGCCCGGATGCCTCATCTACGTCAAGACGGGCCATCTGGCGGGCTAAGGACGGGCTCAGGGCGGGCTCAGGGCGGTGGCGTCAGCGCGCGGCGCACGCCCGCCGACAGTCGGCTTCAATCGCCTCGATCGCACGGGCCTGCATCTGGGCGGCGCGCACACAGCGCAGCTCGCAGTCCGAAGCGAGCTGTCCGGGCGCGCCCAGCGCCGGCGCTGGGCTGCTCACCGGGGGCGCAGCTTTACTGGGGTCGTCGCGGGGCGGGGGTGATGGGGGCTGAGTCTGGGACTTGCGCACCGTCAGCGAATCGGAGGCGGGCGGGGGCGGCGTTTGGCAGGCCGAGACGAGCATGGCCAGCCCAACCGCCCAGCGGATCAACGGGCGTCGATGCGGAAGTCGGTCGGTGTCTCGCCAAATCCGGCCTGCGGGGCTTCAGCGCGCGGCAGGACCAGCACGGGCAGACCCAGCGGCTCAGCGAGCACGCCGCGCAACCAATCGCGCACGTCCCATGTGACGATCATCTCGGCGTCGCCCTCGGCGATGTCGACCACCCCCGCGTAGAACTCAAACGAGCGCGTCGAGCGCACGAAGAGCGAGTCGCCTTCGCTGCGCGTCTCGCCCGCGTCGAGGCCATCTTCGTCGGCCTTGCGTCGGCCATCGTCGCCATCGGCGTTCGGCTCGCGCTCAGCCGACGGGAGGTCGGAGGCGCTGTCGCTGGGCGCGGGCTCACTCGGGCTGGGCGCGGGCTCACTCGGGCTGGGCGCCGGCTCACTCGGGCTGGGCGCAGGCTCGCTCGGGCTGGGCGCAGGCTCGCTCGGGCTGGGCGCAGGCTCGCTCGGGCTGGGCGCGGGCTCGAAGTCGTCCGCCTTGCCGCGCTCGACGATGTCTTCATCTTCAGGCGCGGCATACTCGCCAGCGACCGACAGCGAGACGCCGTCATCGGACGGGCGAACGCGCACCAAGACCTGGTAGGCGCCCGGGCGAATCCGCAGCGGGCGCTCGGGCAAATCGGTGTGCTCGCCGTGCTCATCGAGGAGGAAGCGAATGGGCACGGCGTCGCCGACGTTATCAAGGTCTTCGGGGAGCAAGAAAAGTTCGGCATCGAAGCGCAGACGCTGCACTTCGAAGGCCGCGGAGACATCTGCGAGGCCCACGAGGCGAAGTTCGGGGCTCAATGACTGCAAGGGCTGGGTCGACATCGCGCCCGGACCATCGGCGCCGCCGCCGAGGCGACCATCGGCGCCATCGCCCGTCACGTCACCACATGCGGCGATTGCCACGACGATGAACAGAATGCTCGACAGGCGCTTCATGTGCTCTCTACTTGCTGCTGACCTTGCGCTTGATCTCACCAAGATCTGGGTTCGCATGTATTATCTGCGAAAGGCGAGGTCTTTTCATCCCCAAACTTGCAGCGGCCTGCGTGATGTTGCCCTCGCTGGTGCTCAGAGCCCGCGAGATCGCCTCGAATTCGATGCGCTTCTTGAGGTCGGACAGGCTGCCTTCTTCTTCGAGCATGCGCTGCAACCAGGCCTCGTCAAAGACGGCATCTTCGGGTGGCGTCGTGGGCGGCGGCGGCGGCGTCGATCTGACGGCCGCGAGCAGCATCGGTTGGCGCGCCTTGGTCTCGAGTTGGCCCAGCAACTTGAGGGCGGCGTCGTCGGGCGGCCGGAAGATGTCGCCCAGCTCTGCGAGCTCCGACAGCCCGATCTGGTGGCCGTCCGCGAACAGGGCTACGCTGCGCACGACGTTCTCCAACTCGCGCACGTTGCCCGGCCAGTCATGCTGCAGCAGGCTCGCCATGGCTGCCCGATCGACGCTGAGCGGGCCGCTCTTGCTGCGACGCGCCAGGAAGTGCTCCACCAGCAACAGCAGGTCTTCGGGGCGGGCGCGCAGGGGCGGCACCTCGATGATCACGCCGCGCAGTCGATAATATAGATCGGCCCGAAACGCGCCCGTCTGGACCATCGTCTCGAGGTCACGATGCGTCGCACAGACGACCCGCACATCGGTTTGCAGGGTCTGCTGGCCGCCCACACGCTCGAACGTGCCCTCCTGCAACACCCGCAGCAAGGCGACCTGGGTGTTGGGCGAGATGTCGCCGATCTCGTCGAGGAAGAGCGTGCCGCCATGGGCGAGCTCGAAGCGGCCGCGTTTGCTGGTGACCGCGCCGGTGAAGGCGCCCTTCTCGTGACCAAACAGCTCGCTGAGCAGCAACGTCTCGACGAACGCGGCGCAGTTCACCTTGACGAATGGGCCCTTGGCGCGGCGCGAGTGGGCGTGCAACGCGGTGGCGACGAGCTCCTTGCCGGTGCCGCTCTCGCCGCGAATGAGCACCATGCTGTCTGAGCTGGAGACCCGATCGAGGGCGTTGAACATCGAATGCAGGCTGGGGGAGCGCCCGATGATCTTGGGATATCGCGTCGCCCAGGCCGGCTGCCAGGTGCCCGCTTGTCGACGAAATGACGCAGGCTGCACAGCGTCGCCCATCAGGACGCCAGGGGTGGCTACGCCGGCCCGAACGCGCCGCAAGGCCTCGCGCAGAGCCCGGCGCCGATCCGAATCGAGGTAGGTGGCCCGCAGCGTCGGGGGCAGCTCGCCGGCGACCGCGTCGATGGTGTCGAGAGACGCGGCCAGCGCCTGCAGCGTGCCCGGCCGGTCTTCGCGGGCCCAATGCACCTCGGCCATGCGCGCCTGAATTTGCCAGAGCGTCTCGCGGTCGTCGACCGCGCGCGCCAGCCCCTCGGCGGCTTCAAGGTCGACCAGCGCCCCGTCGAAGTCGTCGGCGTCTGCCTTGACCGCCCCCGATGTCATGCGCAGGCGCGCGGCGAACGCGTCGCTTTGCCCCTGCACGGCCTGGGCTTCGATCAACGCCTCGCGAGCGCCGTTGATGTCGGCCCGACGCAACGCCAGCTCCGCTTGGGCCCAGAGCACCGAGCCGATGCGCTGGTTGCTGCCGCCGCGCTCCAACAGGGCCCGCGCCTCTGCGTAATGTGTCGCCGCGGCGCTCAGATCGCCCACGATTTGCGCATGATCGCCATCGAACATCCGCTTTTGAGCGAGCAGGTGACGGTAGTCGCCTCGATCGATCAGCTCGCCCGCGATGTGCGCCAACCGCCGCGCGCGAGAAGAGTCGCCCAGCGTCAAATACAGGTCGGCCAGGTTCAGGGCGGTGGTCGCGAGCTGGCGCCGATGCCCCAGCTGGCGGAAGGCGACGGTCGACTGGTGATAGTACCGTAACGCCCTCGAGAACGCCTTGCGGCGATGATGCAGCACGCCCAGGTTCTCGACCGACAGCGCCACATGCCGCACGTCGCGATGCGCCGCGGCCAGCTCGTGGGTCTGCTCGAACAGCGACAACGCGGTCTCTTGATCGCCGCGCTGCAGGCTCACCACGCCCAAGTTGGTCTGCGCCCGCGCTTGTTGCACGGCGTCGGCCTGGGCGCGCGCCACCTCAAGGTTGCGAGTGAAGAGCGCCTGCGCCTCGTCGAGGGCCTCGCTGGCGAGCAAGACCTTGCCCAGCGTATTGCGCAGCGACAGCGCCGACGTGTCGATGCCGTCGAGCTCATCGGCCGGCAGGTCTTCGCAGAGCGCGCGCG
This sequence comes from Bradymonadia bacterium, assembly GCA_051276005.1. Taxonomy (GTDB): domain Bacteria; phylum Myxococcota_A; class Bradymonadia; order UBA7976; family UBA1532; genus JBNMOZ01. Next base: position 11,488 of record JBNMOZ010000079.1, read on the forward strand.
CGCCGGCGAGGTTGCCCAGCTGATAGGCCGCCTCAGCGGCGACCGCGGTCAGCGCCAAGCGGGTGGCGTCATCGGGCGCGTCGGGCAGCGCCTGGTGCGCCACGCGGGCCGCCTCGGCGTGATCGCCCGCGCGGGCGCTGAGCTCGGCCAGCCGCAGGGCGAGCTGGGCGCTCTCGACCTCGGGCGAGGCCTTCGCCAGCTGCGCCAACGCCGCGCGGGCCGCGTCGACGGCGCCCGCCTCGAGGTGCAGTTCGGCCAAACGGTCCAGCAGCGGGACCGCGTCTTCAAGCGCGCAGGCCCCGACCACGCTCTCCAAGAGCGCCGCGGCGCGCTCAAAGGCGCAAGCGGCCTGCAATCGATCAACGGCCGCCAGCGCGAAGGGCACCGCCGTCGCCTGCTGGCCACCCGAGACGTAATGCCGCGCGATGGACTCGGCGGCGCTGTTGCGGGCCGTCAACGCGAGCCGCTCGGCGATGCGCGTATGCAGCGCGCGGCGACGGGGTGGCGGCACGGTCGTCAAGAACCGCTCGCGGGCCTCGGGCGTGCAGAATTGAAAGCGCACCAGCCCGCGCTCCAGCGAGCGGTGCAGCAGCCCGGTGTTGACCAGGGGCGTCAACTCTGCCCAGGGCGCGTGGGGGATATCGACCAGATCGGCCAGCTCATCGAGGGTGCAGGATCCGCCGCGGACCGCCAGCGCCTCAAGCAGGGGGCGCGCCGCGTCGGGCAGATCGGCCAGCCGACGCGACCAGGCGTCCTCGACGTCTGCTGGCAGGGCATCGAGCAGCAAGTCCAGCGCGGCCGGCATGCCGCCCGATGCGGCCAACAGACGCTCGACGACGCCGGGTGATCCCAGCCAGGCGCGCACGCCGTCGGCATCCAGGGGCGGCACGTCGAGGTGCCGGATGCTCTCCGAGGCTCGGGCGGCGTCGACCAGCGGCGACATCTCGGGCCCGTCGCAGAACGTGAACACCGCCAGACCACGGAAGGGCGGGTCGGCCGATTCGGCTTCGGGGGCCCATTCGAAGGCCGGGTCAGTGAGCAGGTTATCGAGCAGATCGCCGATCAGAACGCGCAGGCCTGGCCGCGCGAGGTGCAGATCTTCGAGCACCAGCACGGGCGCGCCGAGCCGCGAGACCTCGAGGAGCGCCAGGCGAATGGTTGCCCTGAATCCGCGCCCACGGGCCTGTTCGCCGCGCATGCCGTAGCCGGCCATGCGCTCCATCGCGTGCAGGGTGTGCGGATGCCGCAGGCCCAACTCGGTCAGCATCGCGGCCGCCGCGCCCAGCAGGTCGGCGATGGGGCCATGCGGTCGATCGTCGTCGAGCATGCAGCGCGCGGTCACGCAGGCTCGACCGGCCTCGCGCAGGTGGCGACGCAGCTCGCTGACCAGGTGGCCCTTGCCCACGCCGGTCGGCCCGGTGACCAGCACCGCACGCCCGCGCGCGGTGCTGGCTTCGACCAGCGCGCGCAGCTCAGCCATCTCGGCGTCGCGGCCGAGTAAGCCGATGGGTGCGTTGGGGTCGCTGAATGCCATATAGTCGAGCTACGCAGACTACGCCGACACCGTCGGGAGGTGCAATGTCCTGGGTGCTGGCCATCGCGGCGATTGGGGTCTTCCTGGTTGCGCCGCTCGTGGGGATCATTGAAGCGCGCCGGCGGCGCGCGGGCCCCACCGATGTCGGTTTTTGGGTCTTCGCGCGGGCGGTTGCGGGCACCACGCACGTGCGCTGGCGCCGCAGAGCCGGGCGTCGTGAGTCGCCGGTGGTGCGCTTTGACTTGCCGGGATCCGAGGGCCGCGCGCGGGTCGAACAGCTGGGCGAGACGTGGCGAATCGCGGTGCGAGCCCGGCTCACGCAGCCCGTGGGCTTCGCGGCGCGCCTTTGCAATCCGCCAGCGCTGCCCATGCGGTGGCGCACGCCAGGCCTGGCCGTCATCGAGAGCCCGATCGAGCAGATGTCGGTCGAGGCGAACCGCGCTGAGCCGGTTGAGTCACTGCTCAAGACCGCAGCCGTGAGGCACGCGATAGAGACGCTGGGGCGAGCGGTGCCCGGCTTTGAGTTGACCATCAATCATGGCGTCGTGACGTTGAGCACCGCCGTCAAGGCCGCGGCGCCCGGCGAAGCGTTGGCGGCTGATGGCGACGCGCTCGTCGACGCGCTGCGCGTGCTGTTGACCGCGCTCAATGACCAGGCGGGTACGCGCGCCGATGTCGGTGAGGCCCGGGGAGGCTGCGCGGCCTGCGCCGGTGCTCTGGGGCTGGATCCGCAAATCTGTCGCGGCTGCGGCACGCCCCTGCATCGCGGTTGCCGCGCCACGCTGTCTGGCTGCATCAGCGGGCGGTGCGCCGAGGCTGTGGATGCCTTGCCGGGTGCACGGGCCGCGTGAGGACGCGAACGCGGCAAGAGCGGGCGTTGTTTACGCGCCCGTTGCAGCATCAGGCCCGCAGGCGCGTGGCGTCGGCCAACCACAACATCTGGGCGATTGTTCGCAGCTGAGACGCTAGATGTGGTTATGCAAGTCGCTTGGGTGTATGCGTTCTTAGCGCGATGGCGATTTACCCGCGCCTCGAACTTGCGCTTGCCGGTGCGCTGCCCGCACCATCCGCGCATGATCCGAGTCGTGCTCTACACCCTGATCGCCCTGACGATCGGCGCCTGCTCCGA
>JBNMOZ010000080.1:0-13943 GCA_051276005.1 Bradymonadia bacterium
TGCGGCGATGCGTCCAAACAAGGCACGCTTGTTCTTCAGCTGGAGGATGTCGCCGTACTTCTCGTCCTGGATCGCCGCTTCGTCTTTGTCGCGCTTGCGATTGCGATAATAGATCTCGAAGAGGAGTTCGTCGTCGACCTCGGCTTCGATGCCGTGCTCTTCGGCCTCTTCGATGGTGATCTCGGTGTATGGATCCGTGATCTCGTCGGCGACACGAATGACCAGAAACATCTGGACACCGCCGTCTTCGACGCTATAGCTCGCCTCGATCTCGCGCTCCATGCCGAAGACCTTCTTGGCGGCCTGTTGCATGGCTTGCTCGAGCGTCTCACGCAGCGAGTCGGGCTCGATGCCCTTGGCGCGTGCGACCTCCTCGATGGCGAGGTTGAGATCGACGTCCATTTCTTCGACGGCGGCCCCTCGCTTGCGAGTACTCATGGACGGCGTCCCTCCAAGCTGTTCATGTCGAAGCGCAGCCGGGCGCGTTGAATCAGTGCCAGCGGCACCGCATGCTCGCCGTCGGTGCAGCGCACCTGAACGTCGGCATTCTCTACGCCCAGCAGTTCACCGGTGAACTTACGCCGCCCGCCCAAGGGAGCAGACAGCTGAATCAGCGCTTCTTTGCCGGTAAATCGCTCAAAATCGGCAGCACGGACGAGCGGACGATCGAGGCCTGGTGAGGAGACACGCAACTCATAGGCACCCGGAATCGGATCCTCGACGTCGAGGGCCGCGGACAGCTCGGGGCTGACCTTGGCACAATCGTCGATGCTCACGCCCTCGGCACCATCGATGTAGACCCAGAGGATCCGTCGATGGCCTTCCTGGCTCAGCTCGACGCCGACCAGTTCGAGGTTATGCCCGGAGAGGATCGGTTCGACGGTGAGACGCACGGCAGCCGGCACCGGTTGGCATGCGCCACCGATCAACTGGTCCGAGCTCGTTGCCGTTTCGATCACTCTATTCTCCAAGCATTAAAAAAGGGCTCAACCGAGCCCTCCGCATAGTCTGCCGAAGTGGAGCGGCGATGTACCATGCGCCCTGTACCAATGCAACAGGATCGCGACTTGGCGAATGCTTTATGCGGCGGAAGTTTCAGTTGGGCGGATCAGTTTGACGACAGGTCGAAGATCTTCAAATTGTCGAAGCTGACCGGCGCCTCCCAGTTGTTGAAGGCGAAGTGTGCGCCCTCTACCGGATGGGGATCGCGATAGACCAACTGCAGTCGACCGTCGAGGAACCATTTGACGTCGTCGCCCGTGCGCTCAACGACCCAGTGATAGTCGAGGTTCGGCTCGACGCAAACCGGGCGGCCTCCAGGGCGGGCGCAGTCACGATTGTCGACCTTGCGGTCTTCGCCGTGCTCATCCTGCCGGGCCAGGGTCGTGATTTGATTGTCCCAGCCGCCGTGGATCAGGATGTAGCCGCTCTGATGGGTGCGCCCGTCGCCGAAGACCTCGCACTTGACATCGCCCTTCTCGGACAGCGCGCGGGCATCGAATTCGATGCGGACCTTTGCGGGCAGCGGGCGGTCGAGCCAGAGCGCAGCGTTGTGGATCTTTTCGGCATGTAGCCGCCCACCGCGCACAGTCCACGCGCCCTTGTCCCAGCCCGGGTCGGGCGTGCCCTGGCTCCAGCCGTTGAGGGCACCGTCGGTAAAGTCAGCGCTGAAGAGCAATGTACCGCCGGTGGTTGGCGTCTCGGGCCCATGTGCCGCCTGGACGACAAACAGCACGCCGAGCGCCCAGAGCAGCAAGATGCCGACGGGCCGTAAAAACAACAGCAGAGACTTGAGCCTGTTCACTCGACCGGCGCCGCCGTCTTCGCCGACTTGATAGCCGGCAGGGTGCGACGCGTGCTCGGGTCGTCCGCGTCTGGCGCGTCGGGGACGATGCGGATCAACGGGTCGGTCCCGCCGGTGCTCGGGCTCTCGTCGAAGAGGAATTCAGGGACGAACTCGCCAGTCGCGACAATCGGAAGCGCCGCCAAATCGCTGATCGTAGTGTCGATGGCGGGGACCTCGGCGACGACGCCGCCGACCTGATTGCGCCGAAGCAGCTCGATGGTGTCACGCGCAGTCAGCAACTCGCGATTGGTCAAGCGCAGGCGCGTATTGAGCGTCTGGATGATGCTCCAAGTGAGCTTGACCGCGAGCAGAGGGTCGGTCCGCATCAGTTCAAAGAAGCGGCGGCGTTCGAGCACCAGCGCACGCACGGGCATCGCGGCTCGCGCCGTAGCCGATCGCGCCGACTGATCGACCATGGCCATCTCGCCGAAGTGGCCGCCGGCCTTGATGGTGGCGAGTACGAGGCCAGCGCGCGACAGCTCAACGCGCCCGTCGACGACGATATACAGCGCGTCACCCTCGCTCTTGACCTTGAAGATCTCGTCGCCGGCTTCAAAGCGTCGGCGCACCGTAATCGCCATGATGCGCTCGAGATTGCGGGCGCTGACGTACTTGAACAGGGGGACCGCGCGGAGGGTGGCGAGCTCAAGGCGTCGCTCGTCTTCGGGGGCCACCGCTGAAACGTTGAGCGCGCCCTCCACCGGTGCCGCCTGCACAGGGGCAGAGACGGGCATCGCCGCGACAATGCCCGGCGCGGGCTCGGGCGCGGGTTCAACCGCGCGCACGACGATCGCGGTGATGTTGTCCTTGCCACCGGCCTCATTGGCCAGATGGATGAAGGCGTCCGGGACCTCCTTGACGTTGTCCATCGTCAAGAAGTGCTCGGTGATTTCGTCGTCGAGGTAGCACGAGAGGCCGTCGCTGCAGAGCAGGTAGTTGTCGCCTTCTCGGACCTCGAAATCGAAGCAGTCGCCCTCGACCGTCTCATAGACCCCAACCGCCCGCGTCACCGCGTTCTTGTAGGGGCTGTCGAATGCGTCGCCCGGCTTGAGACGACCGCGCTTGATGAGCTCGTTGACCAGGGAATGGTCTTCGGTGAGCTGCTGCACCTCGCCGTCGCGCACGAGGTAGATGCGGCTGTCGCCCACGTGCCCGATGAACCCACGCGCGCCGGCGATGACCATGAAGCTGAGCGTGGTGCCCATGCCTTTGCGCTCGGGGTTCTCTTCGGCGAGCACGAAGACCTTGCGGCATGACGCCCGGACCGCCACATCGAGCAGCTCGACAAGGGCGACGCGATTCTCGTCGGTCGGCTCGGCGCGGTATGCGGTGACGATGGCCCGATTTTCGGAGATGACACGCCGCACCTCGTGCACGGCGACCGACGACGCGACCTCACCGGCTGCGTGGCCACCCATGCCGTCTGCAACGACGAAGAGCTTGAGCTTCTTGTCGACCAGGAAGTTGTCTTCGTTATGATCGCGGGTGCGCCCGACATCCGTCGCGGCCCAGAACTTGATCGCCGGGACCTTTGTTTTCGAGGCTGGGGCGGTGTGGGGGCGAGCGTCTGACATTGCCATTTCGTATCATCGCCCCGCCGCGGGGTCCAGCGCATTCAAGCGCGCGCCGATTCGCGTAATCATAGGGTCGGGTCCGGCCCAGGCCTCGGCTTCGGCGAGGTGGAAGCGGACCAGGGCCTGCGTTACGGGGGCTGGCGCCCGCGCCAAGTGGTGCAACGCGTATTGCACATGCACCAAGCCCATGCTGCGCATGCTGTCGAGATCTGGTGAATCCGATCGTTCGATTCGCCCGAATCCTGCGCGCACGTTGGCGAGCGAGGCGGCCGCGTCGTGCGCCAGGGCAACGCCGGCAGGCCCCAGTCGTGCGCGCAGCGGACCCAACTGCTCGGGGCGTACGCCCGGCTCAACGCGAGCGTCGATGGGGATCCGGGTGAAGCCAGGTCGGCGACGCTTGAGGCGGGCGCGGTACCAGGCGACGTCCATCTGGCCTCTGAAGACGACCGCCGCGTCGGGGCGCGCGCCTTCCAATGCGAACAGGCCCCAGATCAAGAAGTGCGACGCGTAGTCGCTGGCCACGAGCACCCCGTCGGGCGGTACATCGGCGAGCAGAGCGCGCCCCCATTGCTCAGCGACCCGACTGTCTTGGCGATGACCCGCGTCGAAGCCGGGCGCGATCCACAACAGCATCAGACCGGCGAGCCCGGCCCCGATCGGCCACCGCTCATCTGCGGCGGCGAGCCCGACCCACGCCATCGCGAGCAGCGCACAGAGCGCCGGCGCCAGGTAGCCCCCCAAGTCGGGATTGAGCGGATCAAATGGATAGAGCAGCTTGGTCGCGAGCACCCCCGCGAAGGCGATGGCGCAGCCGATCCAGGCACCGGTGCGCCGTCGCAAGGCGGCGTAGAGCAGCGCGATGAGCAAAATGGTGGCGGCCAACAGGCCGACCTGTTCGATGATCCAGACGGTCATCTTCTGCGCGTTCGCGATCGGATCGATCGCCGCCTGGGTCAACGGGTTTGCGCCCACCCACTCCTGCGCGCTGACCATATGCCAGAGGCCGGCGGCCGAATCGGGCATGCCCCACCCGATGTCCCCTGCCCCGGCCCGCAGCGGCAGATACGCATAGACGAGGAGACCAACGAGGCCTGCGAGGCCCAGCCAGAGCTGCCGCCGGTGCTGCCACGCGCCGATCAAGGCGATGGGCAAGAGCGCGACCCCGATCAGGTGATGGTTCGCCCCGGCCAGCCCAAACGCGAGCGCCATGCCGGCGAAGGCCCGCGCGTCGCGCAGGTGCAGCGCCAGCAGCCCGATGGTCGCAGAGATCGCGAGCTGTAGCGCATAGACCTCGACGCGCACGCCCTGCAGCCAGATGGCCGGCAGAACCGCGGGCAGCAGCGCGACCATTGCCGCCGTGTACCAGCGCCCAGCCGGCGCCAACTTGCGCAGCGCTCGATACAAGATCGTGAGCGCGATCACCATCCAAACTGCGCTGCTCAGGTTGGCCCGAAAGGCCGCGTCTCCAGCCGGGAGCAGCTGCATGCCATGCGTCGTGATGGCGTGGATCGGGTGCCCCGGGGAGTGGCTGATGCTGAGCCGACGCGCGACGGCCGCGAACTCGGCGGTGTCGTGCCAATGCACGCCGGGCAGCGCGGTCAACGCGAAGAAGACCCCCGACAGCCCGGCGACGAGCGCGCCGCGCCAATGCGGTTCAGAGTGCGGGTTCTGGTCGATCTCGGGTGTCACCGCAGGGCGAGTGACGTCAGGAGCTTATCGTGGATGCCGCCGAAGCCGCTGCCCGACATGAAGGCCACGACGTCGCCGGGCTGCACGGCGCTCAGGAGGTGATCGAGCGTGGCCTGCACGCCGTCCTGATAACAGGCGGACGTGCCGTTGGCGTTGATCTCGGCGACCAGGCGATGCACGTCGAGGGCCTCATCGGGCCCGAAGCGATCTTCCTTCTGATATGGCCGCGCGATGATGACCTCGTCGGCGCCCCCGAACGCGGTCGCGTACTCTGCCTGGTGCACGTTGCGCCGCGCGGTGTTGCTCTTGGGCTCATAGACCGCCCATAAGCGGCGCGCGTCATAGCGGGCCTTGAGCGCGTTGAGCGTCTCGCGAATGGCGGTCGGGTGATGCGCGTAGTCGTCGATGACGAGCACGCCGTTGGCTTCACCGCGCTCTTCTTGACGCTTCTTGGTGCCCTTGAACTGTTGGATGCCTTCGATCAGGCCCGGCAGGCCGTGGCCCAGCTCGAGCCCGATGCCCAGCGCGGCCAGGGTGTTCCAGACGTTATGGCGACCCGCGAGCGGCGACTCGACCAGGGCATCGGGGTGGTCGGACCGTCGCAACGTGAAGGTCGCCCCACCGACGCCGGGCTTCACGTCGACGGCTTGCAGCATCGCCCCATCGCCGAATCCGTAGGTGATCACGCGCCCGTTTGCGCGGGCTGCGCGCGCCATCACGAGCGGATCGTCGGCGTTGGCGAAGAGCACCGTGCCGGGCCCCATCAGGTCCATGAAGCGATCGAAGTTCTCGATGATCTCGTCGAGCGTGTCGTAGATGTCGGCGTGATCGAACTCGATGTTATTGAGCACCGCGATCGACGGCTGATAGTGCAGGAACTTCGGCCCCTTATCGAAGAAGGCCGTATCGTATTCGTCACCCTCGATGATGAAGGGGGCGCCGACGCTGCCGAGCCGGTACGTGCTCTTGAAGTTGAGCGTCACGCCGCCCACGAGCATGCCCGGATCTGCGCCGACATGGTGCAGCATCGTGGTCGTCAGCGCGGTGGTGGTCGTCTTGCCGTGGGTGCCGGCGATCACAACCGGACGGCGCCCGTCGAGGAACAGATCACAGAAGGCCTGCGGGAACGAAACAGCCGGGATGCCGCGCCTCTCAGCCTCGAGCGCTTCGGGGTTGTCGCTGCGCGCGATGTTGCCGACGATCACCAAATCGGGGGCCCAGTCGAGATGCTCGGCGGACCACCCTTCCATCCAAGCGATACCGCGAGACCGCAGCTCGTCGCTCATGGGTGGATAGACGTTTCGGTCGCTGCCGCGCACTTCGAAGCCAGCATCCTCGAGCATGAAGGCGAACGCGCCCATGGCGGCGCCCGCGATACCGATGAGGTGAACCTTCGCAACCTCGACGGGCATGGCGCGCCGAATGAACCAGGGTTGATGCGGTTTGGTCATGCCCGCAGACTACGCGATTCTGGGTCGGTTGTCAGAGGGCCCGAACGCGGGTCGGTCACAGCGCGCTGTCGATGACCGCCTGGGTGTCTGCGAGCAGGCGTTGCTCGCAAACCTGCACGAGTCGGCAAGGACGGCAGCCTCGCGGTCGATGATGGTCCAGCCAGCCGGCGTGGTTTGCATGGGCATCCTGGGACGACAAGGGGCGCTGAACATATGTCCAGACAACGCGCTCTGACAAGGCTGGTATTTTGAAGACGCCCCGAAACGGGTGACGACGGTGGTGCTGATCCGAAGGCCTGCCTTTGGCGTATGCCTCGTGCCCTCCATTGCATCGCCAAAAGAGGCTTGCGCCTACAATTGTCAGCGGGCATCTTGCCAGCCTTCCGATAGAAAGGTCTGAACGCATGTCCAGAGAAGACCTGCATAGCGATGGCCCCGTGACCGAGCTGGATCACCTGATGGTCCGCGGCGCACGTGAGCACAACCTCAAGAACATCGACCTCGCGATCCCCAAGAAGAAGCTCGTCGTCTTCACTGGCGTTTCGGGCAGCGGCAAGTCGTCGATGGCGTTCGATACGATCTTCGCCGAGGGGCAGCGGCGCTACGTCGAGAGCTTGTCGGCGTATGCGCGTCAGTTTCTCGGGCAGATGGACAAGCCGGCCTACGACTCGATCCGCGGGCTGTCGCCGACCATCTCGATCGAGCAGAAGACGACCAGCAAGAACCCGCGCTCGACCGTCGGCACGATCACCGAGATCTACGACTATTTGCGGGTGCTCTACGCGCGCATCGGCGTGCAGTACTGCCACGTCTGTCGCCGCACGGTGTCGCAGTCGTCGGCCCAGCAGATCGTCGAGCAGCTGCTCACTCTGCCCCCGAAGACGAAGTATCTGCTGCTCGCGCCGGTGGTCATCAATCGCAAGGGCGAGCACAAAGACCTGATGGCCGAGCTGCAATCGCAGGGCTTCGCGCGGCTGCGGGTCAATGGCGAGGTCACCGCGATCGACGACGCGGTCTTCGATCCCAAGACCCGCAACAGCATTGAGGTGGTCATCGATCGCCTCGTCTCGCGGCCGGATCGACCCGAGAACAAGTCGCGCATCACCGACTCCGTCGAGACGGCCCTTCAACGCGGCGAGGGCAAGCTGCTCGCGCAGGTGATCGGCGAAGACACCGACCGGCTCTACAGCGAGCATTTGTACTGCGATCATTGCAACGTGAGCTTCCCTGAGCTGTCGCCGCAATCGTTCAGCTTCAACAGCCCGCTGGGCATGTGCCGCACCTGCAACGGCCTGGGCAAGAGCCAGGAGGTCGACCCGGATCTGGTGGTCCCCGATGCGACGGTCGCCATCGCCGATGGCGCGATCAAGGTGTGGTCGCGGCCGACGATGAGCCACACCGCGCGCTGGTTGGGGCGCATCTTGGGCACCCTCGCCGAGGAGGAGCGGTTCAGCCTCGACACCCCCTATGGCAAACTCACCAAGAAGCAGCGGCAGCTGGTCATGTATGGCACCGGCGAGCGCGAGCTGCTGGTCAAGTTCATCCGCGGCAGCCGCGTGCACACCCACCCCGCCAAGTGGGAGGGCGTCGCGTCGATGGTCGCGCGGCTGTTCACCGAGACCGAGTCCGACGATCAGCGCATGCGCTATCAGGGCTTCATGCGTGACGCCCCGTGTGGGGAGTGCAGCGGACAACGGCTGCGGCCAGAGTCGCGCGCGGTGCAGCTCGACGATCGCAGCATCGTCGACATCAACGGCATGACCATTGGCGAGTCCCACGACTTTCTGGGGTCGCTGCCGCTCACCGGCAACCGCGCGGTCATCGCGACGGAGCTGCTCAAAGAGATCGTCGGGCGCTTGCGGTTCTTGCGCGACGTCGGCCTGGACTATCTCACCCTCAACCGCGCCGGTCCGACCCTCTCGGGCGGCGAGAGCCAGCGTATTCGGCTGGCGAGTCAGATGGGCAGCGAGCTGACGGGGGTGCTCTACATCCTCGATGAGCCGTCCATTGGCCTGCATCCCCGCGACAACCAGCGGCTGATCCGCACGTTGGAGAGGCTGCGCGACGTCGGCAACACGGTCATCGTCGTCGAGCATGACGCCGAGATGATGCAAACCGCCGACTGGATCGTCGACTTCGGGCCGGCCGCCGGTCGACATGGCGGTGAGGTCGTGGCCAGCGGGACCGTCGCGGATGTCATGGCGAACGAGGCCAGCCTCACCGGCGGGCATCTGTCGGGGCGCCTCTCGATCCCCATCCCATCGAAGCGGCGCCCCTTCGACAAGACGAAGATCGTGCGCATCAAAGGCGCCCAGGCCAACAACCTGCAAAACGTGAACGCCGACATCCCCATCGGGCTGTTTACCTGCGTCACTGGCGTCAGCGGCGCGGGCAAGTCGAGCCTGATCAACGGCATCCTCAACCCGGCAGCAGCGCGCGCGCTCAATGGCGCCCGCAGCGCGCCCGGCCCGCACAAGTCCATCGAGGGGCTCGACCAGCTCGACAAGTCGATCAACATCGACCAGAGCCCCATCGGCCGCACGCCGCGCAGTAATCCGGCGACCTACACCAAGCTGTGGGACGACATCCGCAAGGTGTTCGCCGGTACGAGAGAGGCGCGCATCTACGGCTTCAACGCCGGTCGCTTCAGCTTCAACGTCAAGGGCGGGCGCTGCGAGCCGTGCTCGGGCGCAGGCGTAGTGAAGGTCGAGATGCACTTCCTCGCCGACGTGTACGTGCCCTGCGAGAGTTGCATGGGCAAGCGCTTCAATGAGGCGACGTTGCGCGTGCGCTATCGCGACAAGACCATCGCCGAGCTGTTGCAGACGTCCATCGACGAGGCCGCTGAGATCTTCGCCAACCACACGCGCATCAGTCGCATTCTCAAGACGTTGCAGGACGTCGGCCTGGGCTACCTGCACCTGGGCCAGCCGAGCACGACCCTGTCGGGCGGCGAGGCTCAGCGCATCAAGCTCTCGCGCGAGTTGGCCCGACGAGGCACCGGCCAGACGCTCTACATCCTCGACGAGCCGTCCACCGGGCTGCACTTCGAGGACGTGCGCAAGCTGCTTGAGGTGCTGCAGCGGCTGGCCACGAAGGGCAACACCATCGTCGTCATCGAGCATAACCTCGACATCATCAAGACGGCCGACTGGATCATTGATTTGGGCCCCGAGGGCGGGTCAGGTGGCGGGGAGATCGTCGCCAAGGGCACACCCGAGCAGGTGGCGCGCTCGAAGAAGAGCTACACCGGCGTCGCCTTGAAGACGGTCCTCTGACGGACGCAAGGTCGGCGCGCCTGCCGCCCTACTCGGCGGCTGATTTCGCGTCTTTGGGCGTATAGGCCTGCTCGGCGAGCCAGGCCTCGGACCGGGTCCGGTCATCGTCCGCGATCAACACCCAGACGGTCTCTCCCACCTTCGGCTGGTCGTCGCGATCGACGGGTCGCATTCGCCCGTTGGCCTTGCCACATGCGAGCAAGAGCACGTTGATCGGCCGCGGCGTGGGGTCGGTCTTGGCCTTGCCCGGCTTGAGCGCCTGCCACGCCTCAACCTTCGCCGTGCCCCGGCTGAGCAACGTGTTCCAGCGGCTGACGTCGAACTCGTCGCCGCCAAACAGGTTGCCACCCACCTCGTGTAGCATCGCGGTGGTCACCCGACCGCGCGGATGCAGGCTCGCCCAGGCGTTGCCAATCTTGTGCGCCTTACGCGCCGCGTCGACGAACAGCACGTTGGTCGAGTCGCTGGGCGTCAACGAGATGACGCCGCGTCGGGTGCTGATCTCGGCGCGCAGCTGGACGCTCTCCTTGAGGCCGCTGCCGAAGAAGACCCGCAGGCCGGCCTCTTCTGCCGCATGACACTCGTCGGCGTTGGTGTCGATGAGCACGATCGGCTCTCCGCCATCCTGCAGAATGCGCCCGATGCTGCGCGCCAGCGGCCCGGCCGAGAGCAGCACATAGCCCATGTCGCGGGGGCGCGTGATGCCCAGCGCCTTGGCGATGAGGCCGCCCGAGAGTCCCTGCAGAACCACCGTCGCTGCGATCACCAAGAAGACCAGCGCCTGCAGCGACGCGCCGCCCTCGATGCCCTCCGCCTCGAGCTTCTGCGCGAAGAGTGACGCGACCGCAGCCGCGACGATGCCGCGCGGCGCGAGCCACGCCATGAAGGCCTTCTCCTTGAGCGTAAACTCCGTACCGGCGGTGCTGGCGGCGATGTTGAGCGGGCGCACGATGACCATGAGCGCGAGCACGACCGCGATGCCCGGCCAGCCCAACTCGAACACCGTCATCAACCGCACGTCGGCCGCCAACAATACGAAGAGCAGGCCGATGAACATCACGGTCAGCTGTTCCTTGAACTCCTTGAGCTCCTCGCTGACGTGACTCTTCACGTTGCCCACCACCAGGCCCGCCGCGATCGCCGCGGCGATCCCGCTCTCATGCATGAGCGCATCGGAGAGTTGGAAGATGCCGAGCACCAGACACAGCGTCGTCACGCTCTCGAGACCTTCGGGAATCAGCCGCTCTACCCGCAGGAGTCCGGCGATGATGAAGCCGCCAATCGCGCCGACCACTGTGCCGATGCCCAACGTCGCCAGCGCGGTGCCCACGCCGGTCAGCACGCCCATCTGGGGTTCAACGATGACCTGCAGCGTGACGACCGCCAGGATCGCGCCAATGGCGTCGCCAAAGACACCCTCGGCCTCGAGCACCGTCGCGACGCGTCGATTCACGTTGATGCGGCGCAGCAGCGGCGTCACCACCGTCGGGCCCGTCACGATGACGAGCGTGCCGAAGAGCAGCGAGACTGGCCAAGCCCAGCCCATAAAGACCTTCGCCGCGAGCGTGCCGCCCGTCGCGGTGATGAGCGACCCGATCGTCACGATGCGGCGGATGCCCTTGGCCTCTTTACGCAGCCGCCGAATATCGAGGATCAACCCGCCTTCGAAGAGGATGACCGCCACTGCAAATCCGACCAGGATCCGCATGCCGTCGCCGAGCGTCTTGGGGTGCAACACACCCGCGACCTCAGGCCCAAGCAGGACCCCCGCGGCGAGCAACAGCACGATGCCAGGCACCCTGAGGTGGCGGGCTAGGATTTGCGCCAGCATGCCGACCGCGAGGGCCAGGCCGACTGTCAAAGATGCCGATTCCAGATGCATCGATTTCCCATGAGGTCATAGAAGGCGTGGACCCTATCACCCCCCCGTCGAGGAGCAAGGCCGACGTGGACCGACTGACAATTCAGGGGTGAGTCACAGCATTTTGGGCGCGGCTGGAGCCTCGCTGACCGCGCCGGGGTCGGCGAGGCTGGATCAGCCGAAGGTCAATCGGCCGAGGATGAATCAGCCAAAGGTCCATCGGCCGAGGGTGGATCGTCGCAGAGAGGGGGCGCTTCGTCGGGCACCTCGTAGGTCACGACCCCTTGCCCCTCAAGAAACACCGTGTGCTCGGCGTACCAGACCTCCCATTGCTCCAGCCGTTTACGACTCGCCGTGACCTCGTCCATGAGCGTGTACCGCGTCATCTTCATCGGGGGCGGATACAGCGGCTTCTCGGGCCGCTCGATGCCAAAGCGCCGCAGTAGTCGATCGGCCACCTCGAAGCTCACGAAGAGCATCACGAGTGATCGCGCCAGCTTGAAGCCAACCCCCCGCAGCTTGAACAGCCGAATCGTGCGACTCAGCGAGGTGAGCCGCAGCGGCCGCAACAAGGGCACCAGGATCACCACGACGTCGAGCCAGTTGCGCTTGACGTACTCCCACCGCGACTCGGCGATGCCGATCTTGATGACGAACTCGACCAAGAAGGCGATCCAGATCATCCAAAAGCCGACCTCGACCCAGAACTCGATGCGGCCGGTGGGCTTCTGCAACAGCTCGATAGCCAGCAGCGGCAAGACAGCCAGCGCCAGCAGGATCATCGGCCAGTGAAAGCGCCGCTCGACGCGCTCGCGCAGGTCATCATCGGCGATGACGATGCCCAGACCGCGGACGCGCACGTTTCGCGTGCCGGGCGGCGCCGGTGGCAACACGGTGCCGGCGGGGACGATGACGGGTCTTTGTCGGGGTGGGAGCGGCGCGTCCTCGTCGATCAGGAGCGCCGCTTCAGACGCGCCCTCGGGCTCGACGCCGAAAGTCGGGTCGGGCGGCGGTGCGGTCAGCGCAGCAGCTCGTTGATGGCCGCGTTGAGGTCGCGGCCGTCACCGGAGCGATCAGAGTAGTGGTACACCCAGCCGTCGCCGTCAGCGCGGATCATGCCGTTCCACGGCAGACCGAACGAGCCGTCTGCGCCGGTGTACGGAAAGACCGTCTCGAAGGTCGTCGCGAAGCTGCGGCCACCCCTCGAATCGATGTAGAAGCGCGACGCGTCCTCGACCTCGTAGTGGCTCGAGTAGGTGCGGCAGTAGTTGAGCGTCGGTGCGCCGTAGACGGCGTTCTCGCCGAGCACGAAGACGACCTCGATCATGCCGCCGATCATGGGCAGGTTGTCGATGACCTGCGGGATGAACTGGCGGCAGGCAGGGCACCAGCCGGCCGTCGCGACCATCCACAAGCCCGCCTTGTCGCCGAGCAACTCGCGCATGTTCACGAGCTCTTCGGTCTCACAGTTCTGCAGGGCAAAGTCAGCGCTGACCTCTTCCTCGAGGCGCGCGGGCGGCGGCACGATGCGCCCTTCGATGTCATGGGTCTCGATGCACCAGGTGTCGCCGCCGTCGACGAACGACGATCCGGCCTGGGTCAGCTCGGCTTCCTGGAAGTCGATGCCTTCGAGGGTGACGCGCAGGTTGCCGCCCGAGCCGCCGTACTCTTCGAGCAGGACGCGACCGGCCGCCGGGTAGAAGCGCTTGGCGCACATGCCCGTCTGGGGGTTGCAGCCACGCACGCCGACCACGCAGACCGAGCAGTCCGAGAAGTTCGTCCCGGCCAGGTCAAAGGTGCCCGCCTCGATGGGGCCGCGCTCTTCGTGGAACTCGATGAACAGTCCGTTGAGCGGGTTGGAGTCGCTGTCGAGGCCCAGGTAGCGCGGACCGAAGTCCTGCACGTCGATGACCTCGTTGACGGGCACAAACTCACCGCCGCCGCAGGTCGCCTGGGGCTCGGGCTCGCCTTCGGGCTCGGGCGTGGGCTGCGGCTCGGGGTTGCCCTCGGGCTCGGCTTCCGGCTCGGCTTCAGGGTTGCCCTCGGGGCTCGGCTCGGGGTTGGCCTCGGGCTCACCCGCCCCGCCGCCGGCACCGTCAACAACGACGACCTGCGCCGCGGGCGGCGGACCGCCATCGGCCGACTCACAGCCCGACAGGCCGAGCGCCAGGGCGGCAGTCATAAACGAGCTGCTGAGGATCACGCCGAATTTCGCGCTGCGCATGTCAAACTCCAATGTTCTTG
>JBNMOZ010000081.1:0-13664 GCA_051276005.1 Bradymonadia bacterium
CACCGGGCACGATCATTCGCGCAAGGGGCGACATCACCATTTTGGGCACGATTGCAGTGGCGCCTGCCGCTCGGCCGAGCGCCATCCGGCCCGATTCGGGTGCCGGCGTCACGCCTCCTACCCGCACCCTGCCCGGCGGCGGACTGCTCAACCCGAAGACGGCGGGCGTCATTGGCGTGCTCGCGTCGGCCGGGTTCAGCAAGGGCGCCAGCGCAGGCGGCCGCGGTGGTGGCGCGGTTGCGCTCATCGCGGGTGGCACGCTTGTCGTTGACGGTCGCATCGTCGCGCCGGGCGGCGCAGGCCAAGCGGCCGAAAACGCAGCCGGCTCAGGCGGCGGCGGCGGCGGATTTATTTGGTTGGGCGCGCGCATCGCCCTCAACCTGACCGGCACTTTGACCGCAACCGGCGGCGACGGCGCCGACGCCCGCGGCGATCTGCGCCAAGGCGGCGGTGGCGGCAGCGGCGGCCTGGTGCACCTGGTGGGCCCCGGCGCAGACGCCGCGGCTCCGACCGTTGAGTTGGACGGCGGCGCCGCCGGTGAGTCCGTCGGTGTTGACGTCGTAGGCGGACCCGGCGGTGGTTTGAGTGCTCGCGGCGGCGCACCCGGACAGCCAGGCGAAGCAGGCTCTGTTATACGCACTTCGACAAACGCCCCCGGCGTCTACCTCAACTGAGCGGAGCGACTCGTGGATCCATTCATCGGTCAAATCATCATGTTTGGCGGCAACTTCGCGCCCCGAGGCTGGGCGCTCTGCAATGGCCAGCTGCAGGCGATCGCGCAGAACCCAGCGCTCTTCTCGATCATCGGCACGACGTACGGCGGCGATGGTCGCACCACGTTCGCGCTGCCTGACTTGCGGGGTCGAGCGCCGATCTCAGCGGGTCAGGGGCCGGGCCTGAGCAACTATCGGCTCGGCGACCGACGGGGCGCCGAGAGTCATGTCCTCAACGTGAACACTCTGCCGGCCCACAGCCACACGGCGGTCATCAATACGAGCGCCCAGCCTGCCGACGATGCCGAGGGCGGTGGACGCCACTTGGCCGTCCCGGCCGTGGACATCTACAGCGTGACGCCCGGCGATCAACCCCTCGCCGGCGCCTCGATTACGACCACGGGCGGCGGCCAGGCCGTCGATCACATGCCGCCGGTGCTCGCCGTCAACTACATCATCGCCCTCATGGGCGTCTTCCCAGCGCGCAACTGATGCTGACGCGCCGCGCATTGCTCAAGGTCTCTTCCGTGTCAGCCTGCCTGATCGGCGTCAACCCTGCCTTCGCGCTGGGCCCAGTGCAGGGTCCGCGGCGCATGATCACGGTGGACCCGTTCGGCGATATCAAGGCCAACGCGACGGTCTGGCTCGACTCGGGCGCCCATCGAATCTGTATCTGGAGCGCCTGCGCGGGTCCGTCGCCGTCAGTCGCACCCGGTGTTCGCCAGCTGCTCAGCGGCACGATCGAGGTCGAGGTCGACGGCAAGACGGTCGTCCGGGCATCAACGCGGGCTTGGGCTGCCGGCCATCGGGTCGCCCTGCCCGGATCAAAGGCAGGGGTGTGGATTCAGACCCAGGGCCTCTCGAACGCCCCCACCGTCTGACACCCGGCTTTGTGATGCTCAGGCCTCAACAGCGCCCAGGCCTCAACAGCGCTCAGGCCTCAACAGCGCCCAGGCCTCAACAGCGCTCAGGTCTCAACAGCGCTCAGGTCTCAACAGCGCTCAGGTCTCAACAGCGCTCAGGTCTCAACAGCGCTCAGGTCTGACGCCCAGCCTTACACCTTTGAATCAGGCTGCGCTTCAGCGGGCTGTGAAGCCTTGCTGAAGCGCGCGGTTCAACGCCGTCAGACCATGACGAAGTAGATGATCGCCGCGATGACAGCCATCGTGATCATGCCGACGATGATGTCGGATCGGCTGTGCTCGGCCGCGTTTATCAGCGGCCCAGGATTGCGCTCTTCCTCTTTGCCCCCGTCGCGGGCGTGCCCGGCGGACACCTTCACCGCCCAACTCTGATGCGCGCGCCCCGGGTGCGTATCGGTGCGACAAGTCGCGCCCGTCTCAAGCTCGATCTTGTTGGCGTCGCCTTGGTCCATACCGATGCCGAGCCACGGCTTGGGGCCGAAACACAGATCGGTGATCTTGCGATCAAAGTAGGTGATCGTGGCGTCGGTCTCGCGAGACGGCCAAGCCAGAACGAGCGTGATCGTCTCGCCCAGGCGCACCGCGATGTGTCCCGTCTCGGCGCAGGCGATCGAACCGATGGGCATGTCGTCGGGGCCGCTGGTGATGCGCTCGAGCCCCGCCGGATCGAGGCGCCACACCACGGTGCCAGACGCCACCGCCCAGAATCCGCCGACATGCCACGCGACGGCGCCAATGGGCCCGTCGAGCTGTTCCTGCTGCAGCGGCTCATCCTCATCGGAGAAGACCGTCAGCGTGCCGTCGCGGCTGCCCACAAGCACCATGCCGTCGGGCGACCAGGCGACGCAGGCCGGATCGGGCGCGCTCAGCCGCCGGTGCACGCCCTCGTCGTCGGCGATGCGTACGCCAGAGCGACCGATCACCGCGCACAGGCCGTCGGCCATCGCCGCCATGCCGCGCGCGCCCTGCCCCGTCTCGACCCGATCCAGCAGCGCGCCAGAGTCGGCCGCGAAGACGCTCAGCGTGCCGTGGTCGTCCACGGCCACGATGCCGGGCCCAGACGACGCGACGCCTGCAACGCGGCCATCCAGGGTTTTGCGCCAGAGCGGCGCCTCGGACTTGCCGTCATGCACGAGCAGCTCAGCACCGTCGGTCAAGACGATACTGCGGCCGCCAACGTCGTAGTCAAAGAGTGCCAATATGCCCTCGGTCGTGTTTAGGTCCGCGCAGCTTCGCCATTCGACGCCCGCGCCGCAAGATCGAGCAGATGTTGCACCACCTGCAGCTCATGCAGGTCGGTGATATCGACCAGCCACAGGTTCAGCGCGCTGTAGGCAGCGATGGCGACCATCAGCTCCGCCACCGCGTCACCGGCCATCGCTGCGGCGGCCGTGGGGTGGTTGATATTGATGGTGAACCCATGATCGCCCGCCCAAGCCAGCGCGCCGTCACGACGGACCGAGAGCCGGGGTAGGTTCACGTCAGTGAGCAGCTGCGGATGATCGGCTTGCACCGCTGTGAGTCGCGCGATGACGCGATCGATCAGCGCGTACTCTGGGGGGCGCTCGGGGCCCGGGGGTGGCTTGGCGGGCTCAGGCGCCGCGAGATCAGGCGCTGGCGTTTGGATCCGCTTCGCCAGCGCCAGGGCGCGCTGCGCGCACGCCTCTGCTGCACGGTGCTCTTCAATCTGCCGACGACGCTCGATGTCGGCCTTGGACCGCGCGGCGTTCGCTCGGTGCTGCTCGATCTTTGCCAGGCGCAGCGCCGCCTCCGTCACCGCCCGTGCGTCGGCCTCGCGTCGCTGGATCGCCTCGGTTTGTCGGCTCGTCTCGGCGACACGGACCCGGTCCGATGTCTCAAAGATCGCATTGAGCAGAGCCCGGTCGTCGCCCTTCATCAGCAGCGACGAGCGCTGGGTCTTTGAAGCCATAGCGACCTGGGCCATGCTCATCAGCCCCCCCTTCAACCGCGGAATCCAGGGCGCGCTGCCCAACACGCCAAGCTGGGTCGCCAAACGCGCGAGCGGATCAGTCGTGGGATCACCGACCAGCGGCCAATCGCCGCCCAGCGCCGCGCGAAGGATGCGATCCCCTCCGCTGCCTGTCGGCATGCCGTACGTGCCCATCAGCGTGTGCGGGGTACACGGACAACCGCCCGCAAACGCCGCCAGGATGGCGTCGAGCAGGTAGCGGGTGCCCTGCGCTGCGGCCTGAAGGGCGTCGTGATACTGCCGTTGCGCTGCGTCGGGCAGACACTTCAGGTGCAGCCATTCATACAGCGCGACCCACTCCCGGCTGGGCCAAGCGAACCGAAGCAGCGTCCAGGTCAAGGCGCGGGCTGCGTCGGGGTGAGTCTCTACGAGCAGCGCGCCGAGCTGCGGCACGCCACTCGCGACAAGCCGTTGAAGCCGGCGCATGCGCGGATCCCCATGCCAGCCGGGGGTCGGCGACAGCGCCGCGTCGTCGACCATGCCGCCGACGCCCTCGATACCCAGCTCAAGCGTCGTCTCGCCCAGCACGCGCCCGTCGCGCAAGACGAGCAGACTGTTGGTCGCCAAGCCCCAGCCCACCAAGGCGCGAATCGGGCCGTCGGAGACCTCGACGACTTGCACCGCGTCGGGCAAAGCCCACGGCACCGTGGGACGATCGGCCATCCTCGCCAACGCCGTCTGCTCGGCGAGCTGCTCGGCGTAGTCGGGGATCGACGCGCTGAACAGGTGACCAAGGGTGGCGTTTGTCGCGTGGTCGAGCACCAGGACCCAATGGGTCGGATCCGCCGGCGCGGGCGCCTCGGCGTCCCAGGTCACCCATAAAGGGGTTCGGCGGCGTCGCTGATCGATCAGCGCGTGGGCCGAGACGGGTGGGCCTGCGAGTCGGGCAAAGATGGGCTGGGTGAGGAGCGCCCGAGCGCGCGGATTCTTTTGCAGCCTGCGCTGGCTGACCCCGCGCGCCTCAACCCCGAGCACGCCCATGAGCACCGCGCCCCGATCGGGACTCGCCGGCGCCGCGATGGCCGCGCGGATCGCTGCGTCGACAGCGCGCTGGGCCTGATCGATCACCCGAACTCGGGTCAGGTCATCGACCGCCAGAACGCCGCGTTTGAGCACGACGCGCACTTCATCAGACCCAACCACCCGACCGACGATCGGGATCCGGGTTGAGGCATCCAACACCGCAACAACTCGGCCCGCGACGACGACCTGAATTGCGCTGGGCGCGTCGGGCTCAAAAGGAACCGGCAGCCCGATCTCGCCCGCCTCGATCGGCACGATGCCCACGGTCGCCGGCGGCAGCCCACCGGGATCCTTGTGCGCCAAAGCGACGGCCCGCGCGAGCGCGTTCTCAAACTTCCAAGTCGTGGCGCGCGCGACCGCGCCGGGCCCCACGAGCCGAACGAGTCTCTCCAGTTGGGCGTGCTCGGTCTTGAGCGCGACGCCACCAAAGTCGGGGGGAAAGACCGACGCTCGGCTCGCGTGCAGGACGACGCCGTCAGCCTCGATGCCCGCAGTCACGTCGTCGATCGACGCGCCGGGCCCCTCGACCGCGCGAAAGACCTGCATCATTGAGAGCCGCGGATACCCGGCTTGAAAGCGCTCGACCAGAGATCCGGAGGCGGCAAACATAGGCGCCAGGATGGCCTCTTTGAGCCGGTCTGGTGGACCGCTGCGCGAGACATCAGCCGCCGACCACGTGCCCAGCGCCGCTTCGATCGCTGTGAGTTCGTCGGATTCTGTGTGCCACCACAGGCGCAGCGCCGCCCGATAGGCGGCCGGATCATTCCAGCGCCTCCAGGCCATGTGATGCGCGTCGGTTGGCACCCACAGGTCGAGGATCGCGCGCATGAACCGGCGCACCGGGCCCATGCGAACGCCCACCTGAAACAGCGCATCGAGGTGGGCAATCAGCGCGTCGGCCATCCGCCAATGGTCGACAGGATCACGCAGCCCGTCGAAGGTCGCGTTCAGCGCGCGGTCATCGACGTCCACCGCACCGACGATGCCGGGTAAAGGCAGCTCCAGACGCACCACCCGCAATGGGCGGCCGCGAGAGAACGGCTGCACGTGCGCCTGGAACCAGCCGGGCTTGTCGATGGTAATCGCGCGGCGTCGCAGGCCAATAACGCCGTCGTCAAAGGCCGCCTCAGCGACGACCTGGGCGGTCTCGAAGCTCAGGTCCAAGGGCCGCGGCGCCAGGGCCTCAAACGCGGCCCGTTTGCGGGCATCCCCCAGACGTTTGCCGCCCGACCGGACGTGTTCGGATCCGAAGATGACCTTGAGCAGCGCTTGATGGGCGTCGGCCGCCTTCAAAATCGGCGGATCGAGCGCAGGCCCGCTCACCACCGGATCCACCACGTCGATGGCCCCATGCTCGGCGATCTGCGCCGCGAGCTCAGCCAAGGTGCGATGTTCGCCGTGCATGGTCGAAAAGAGCGGCATGCGCGCGAGCGGGTCGTCGGCGGTTGGCAGGCCTTGCAGCCAGGCGCTTGAGCCGGCCTTGGGCTCGCCTCGCAGTCGCTGCACGAGGAGCCCTCGTGGGTGGCCGGCGGTGGCGAACGTCAGCCACCGCAGCGCGACCTCGCGACCCCAGGCCTCGTGCGGCAAAGCCTGCATGAGCCGCTGGACCGCATCACCGATGAGCAGCGTCGCGGCTTCAAACGCCCCGTCGTGCTCGGGCGCGCGATAGTCCGCCGCCGGCGTGAGAGGACCGCGAATCATGACATGCAGACCGCGCACCTCGAGATCAACCCGCGCGCTGCTCAGCGCGCAGTCGTCGATGACCCAGGTGATCCTCGCGAGCCCCTCGTCGGCCTGCGAGATGCCCGCTTCGCCCTGCCACGCATCGACCATGATCGGCGTGCGCACGGCGAAGTCGCCCTCAAGACGAAGGGCATCGACCCGCCGACGCCGAAAGGCGATCTCAGCGATGGTCCGGTCGACCCATGCGAGCAATTCGGGGGTGCGATCGACCTTGACGTCGGCAATGCCGGCCGCGAAGGCGTCCTTGAAGGGGACAACGGGCAGGTCCGCGAGATGAGCGGGATACGCCGGCATCCCAGCGCTCTTGCGCCCAAAGTCCCAAGACGGATGCGTGGGGTCGAGAGTGATGATCTCGATCGGCTGCGTCAGGTCGAGGTCAGTGAGGTTGATGGTCTTGCCCGCCAGCGTCGGGGCGCTGACCCTGCCGATCACCTCTTGGGCGAACGCCTTGCCGTGGGCTGCTTGCAGAGAGGGCCAGCAGTCGACGAAGTTCATCGGGTTGAGGAAGTTATCGGCCTCTCCGGCGGCCATTATGGCTTCGAGCGCTCCTATTTGCGCTTCACGGGCGCAGGCCATGACCTGCTCGAAGGTGGTGTCGCGGATGACATCAGCCTGTGAGACATCGGTCTGCAGACGCGCGCTGCCTGCCGCCCCAACAAACCCGACGGCACCTGCCACCTCGACCGTCGTGACCCGCACGCCCCCCGCGATGAGGTGCACGATGCCGGGTTTGCCGGGCAAGGTGGGTCCACCGAAGGCCCAGCACCCCTGACGCTCAACCGCATGAAACGCGCCAACCTGCGCCTTGATCAGCGCGCGCCCGTTGGGCAGCGGGGCCCCATTCAGGATGATGCGGGTCGCGCTGAAGCCGCACCGATCGGCCACCAGCTTTGCTTCGGGCAGGCTGCCGCTGAGCCCCTGGAAGAACCGAAAGACGTTGGAGAAGCGCAGGCGATCTCGCGCATGAATCCAGGTGCCGTCGACGGGTGGATCGAGGGGGCCAAAGTCGTCGTCTTCTTCGGGCACGACCACCAACCGCGCCGCGCCGCTGCGCACCGTAATGCGGCGGGGATCCAAGCCGAGGGCGGCGTTGAGGCCCAGCGCGAGGTGTCGTCGCCCGGCGATCGCGGGATCGTCCGCGCGCCCAAACAGCGCGTCGTACAGCTCTTCAAAGTCACGCTCGGTGAACGTGGCGCCATCGAAGCGCACCTGCATGTCGTCGGCGTCGATCTCGATGTCGATGCGCGTCGCGCCCTGGCAATGCGCCGACCGCACCAACTGCAGCAGATACTCGCGCGGATCGGCCAGCTGAAACTGGCGCATCTTCTCGCGGGCCTTGTCGCGATCGAGGGTGAAGCCCCCCTGGGAGTGCACGGTGCCTTCGCTGCGCAGGTCGGCCATCAGGTCATCGATGCGACTCATGCCAACCGCCTTTGCCGCCGCGCGGTCGCCTCAGCCGCCAGCGCAGAATCCACCTCGGTCGACAGCCCGTTGCCCAGCAAGAAGAGCCGCACCAATAGCCACCCCGCGAGCTCGGGTTCAGCCCCGACGATGCCCGCCACCGTGGGGTGGTCTGCGTTGATGATCAGCCAGCGTTTGCGCTCAAAGAAGCCGGTGTCGAGCCGAGTCGTGTCGGCGACCGCGACCGGTAAATCGGGCGCCTTGGCCGCGATGACGACCTGCTCTGGCAGGGCGTCTCCCCAGCGCGCGATGCGCACGCCAGCCACCTTGATCCGCTCAACCGCCAGCAGCGCGATGATCTCGCCTTCTAAGGCACCAGCGTCCTGCACCGCCTCGGGCAGCAGCCACTGCGACGCGAGGCTCGGGATCGGCTTGGCGGTCATGGCCAAGGCGGCCTCGAGCTGATGGGGCTGCACGAAGAGCACCAAATCGCCCGCTCGACCGCGCGCATCGGCGAGCGCGCTGCGCTTCGGCGCATGCATCAACCGATGGTCTCCCGCCGCCATCAGGACCTCTTTTTGCGCTGCGGCCCGAGGCGCGGCGTCGAAGATCAGCGCGTCTTGCCAGCTGCGCTGGGCCTGACCAAAGCCAATCTGGGCGGCTAAGATGCGCCACGCCACCGCATCATTTGGATCGGCGAGCCGCGCCATCAGAGCGTCCATGAGATCGCGCGATGCGAGCCGGTTGACGATCTCCATCGCCCGCTCGAACTGCGCGTCACGCAGAACATGATCGCGGGTCAGCGTGTGCTCGAGGTAGCGCGAGCTGACCTTGAACGCGATGCCCTGCAGCCCGCTGCCCGCCTCGGCTTTCTGGCGCTCATGCAGCGTCAAACCCTTATTGTAGAACCCCGCGAACGTGGCGCAGTCGGCGCGAAAGCCGACCAAAACCGTCGTGCCCTCCTCGACGTGTCGCACCTCAACCTCGGCCTCGAGGGCCAGCGGCGTCGCGACCGGCTCATCGTCGAAGTACACCTCGCCGTCGACGTGCTTGCACCAGTAGGTCAGTACGTCTCGCGCGCGTGCTCGCAAGGCCTCAAAGGTGGCCGCGTCCATCGCCTTGAAGATGCGCACGCGGGTGCCATCCACCGGCGCGTCCAGCGCGATGCGGGTGAAGCTGCGATCGGCGTCGAAGAGGATGCGCCAGTTCTCGGCGCCCCGACCCGTGTCGACGCAGACGGCGTCGGGTTCGAGCGCGAACACCGAGACGAAGCCGATGCCGAAGCGCCCAATCTTCGTCATGTCGCCGTCTTTGGCCGAGCTGAACAGCCGGGTCAATCGGCTGTCGATGATGCGCCGATCCATGCCTTCGCCGTAGTCGTCGACGTGAATGCACGCCACGCCGTCGTCATACGCGAACGCGATGTCGACTTGCCGACTGCCAGCATCGAGGCTGTTTTGGACCAACTCGCGCAAGCACGCGAGCGGATCGCTGAACTGTTGAACGAGGGTGGAGAGGGCGTCTTCGACGCCGACAGGGGCGGGCGCGGTCATGCGCCCTACTTACCGTCTCAAGCCGGTTGGCGAAACGGTCACGGCGAAACGGGCGCTGCGATCGCCAGCGATCCGTGCGAAATCAGCTGCGGGCGCGGGCGGCCTTCTCAAGGATCTCGACGCCACCGTTCTGGATGAGGTCGATGGCTTCCTTCATCGCGGCGGCGTACTCGGCCTGGTCGCTTTCGTCGGGCTCACGGGCGAAGCGCACGCCAAACTCGAAGCCACCGCTGACGGTCATGTTCGCCTGCACGGCGTCCACGAGGCCCTTGGGGGTGCGCGCCTTGATGTAGCGCGTCAGAGCCTTGCCCAGACGACGCTCGCTCTGCTCGAAGGGATACGGGGCGCCGGTGTCGACGGCCCGCAGGTGCGCAGCCACGACCTCGGCCAGAGCATCGTCGGCCGGCAGCAGGCCCTGGGCCTGGGTGAGTTGGGCCTTGCCGGTCGTCTTGTCACCCTTCTTGAGGTGCTGAAAGGCGATCTGCACGAGCATGTGCGCGAAGCCGGTGCGGGCCTCGGCAAACTCTTCGCCGCCTTTGTCGTGGGCGGCCGCGGCCGTAAACTCCTCGACAGCTCGGTCGCTCTCGCCGGCCTGCGCGAGAATTTGCGCGAACGCATATTGGACCCTGACGACCTCGATGGAGGACTCGCCATGATCCTTCTGCGCCGCGGCGACGGCACGGTTACCCATCATCTCGGCGCGGATGGTCTTGCCTTCGCGGATGGCCTCTTCGGCCTGCTCCAACAAAGTGGTCTTTTTCGACCCACCAGCCCACATCCACATCAAGAAGACGGTGACGACGATAAACCCAATTACAATTTCAATGCTCATAGGCGCGGGTGGTACCGCATACCGCGCGGTAAGGAAAGCTGATTCGCAGCGTGGGGCGCGCTGACGGGCGCCGAATCAGGCGACTAAACGCCCGTCAGCACGCGGCGATCAACGCTGCGCTCGCCCGAAAGCCCGCAGATCGTCTTGGGTCCCGAATCGACCATCGCCGCCCGCCGAGCTGAGCACGTAGCCACCCCGCCCATCGAGCTCATAGAGCACCGCGCGGCCCCAGGCGTCGTTGAAGGTCGTGGTCTTGGCGACCAGAGGCGACTGCGGGTTGGGGCGACGAAGCGCCACGAGCCCCACCGTCTCGGGTGGGTAGCGCCCACGGAGTGCGCCGTAGCGCTCGAGCGCCTCGCCGATCTCAACCAGCTGCGTCTCGGTCGCCTCGACTCGGCCCGACGGGCTGACCTTGGCGAGACTGGCGACGACAGGCACCGCGATGGCGCCCATGGCGAACGTCAGAACGAAGTCCATGACTTTCATATCAACCTCCCAGTGCACCTGCGATTTTTCAATCAGCGGACTCACATGTGTGAACGCATTGCAGGGGGGCTTGTTCTTCGCGTGACGCAATTATTACAAAACTTCAGCCGGGGCGGCCTTGGTTGCGCTCCGGCGGTCTTGTTTGCGCCGCTCGGCTCGCGAACCACCGGGGTGGCTGGCATCGAAGGCGTCGAGCGCGGCCCGGGTTGGCTTCTCCGTCTTGATCCTTCAAGGGTGATGACGGCGTCAGTGAGCCATGGATGCAGCCCGGGTGAAACGCGCGCAAACCGGCCTCGCCCTTGGCTTGCGCGGTGCCATGCGGTACGACTGCTTCATGGCGCTGGCGTGGCTCAAGATCGGACATTTCGCGGGTCTCCTCGCGTGGATCGGCGGCCTGCTGGCCGTCGCGCGGCTTGTCGGGCTGCAGAGCACCGCCCCAACGCAGCCAACTGTCACCGACCGGGCATCGCAGATTGGGCGCGGCTTGTACTGGCGCTGGGCCGCACCAGGCGCCTTCGTGGCCCTCGCCTGCGGGGTGCTCATGCTCGCTGTGCAACGCGATCTCTTGAAGCAGCCGTTCATGCACGCCAAGCTGGGGTGCGTGGCCGCCATCATCCTGTGCGATCAGCTCTGCCTGCGGCGCCTCAAGCAAATGCGCGCGCGCGGCGGCAGCCCAGATGGGCGGGGCCGCTGGCTGACGCTGGCGCTTGCGCTGGCGAGCCTCGGTGCCGTCATCTTCATCACCTTACGGCCATGGGAGCGGGCGTGAACCGAAGAGAAGCCCTCACCGTCCTCGCTGTCGCGACCGTGCATTGGCCGGCCAGCCGCGCTGCCGCCAGAGCGACCGCTGCCGGAGCCACCGCTGCTGGCGTCGCTGATGACGTTCGCGTGGCTGCGCCCGAGCGCGTGCGGTGCGGGACCCCCATCACGCTCGCGCATCCCGATGCGCAGGCGTTCGAGCTGAGCTCGCCTGGCCGCCCTACGGTTCAGGTCGCCGCGCGCCATGGGCGGTTGATATTCCGGGCGCCCATCGCTGCCCTGCCCGGCTTCGTGGCGGTGACTTGCACGCCGCTCGCCGACGGCGCGCCCATCGGTCCGTCGGTCGACGTGCCGGTGTACACGCCGCGGTTAAGCTGGGGCGCCTGATGCGCCGTGCTCTTCTCGCGATCTGCGGACTGCTGCTCTGCGCGGGCGTCGCCCCGAACGCCGCGCTGGGCCGCATCAAGATCGACCGGTACGATCGCTCGACGCTGCCCGACGTCAAGCTGTGGGTCAGCCTGCTCAACAAGACCGAGCCCGTGCTGCCAGGCGAGCGGCTTGAGTTTACGGTCGCCGTCAACGGCCAAATTCTGCGGGACTCGGTCGAGTATGAGACGGCCGACGAGCACGGCGCGCCGATGGCGATCGCGGTCATCGTGGATGCGCGCAGCCCGTCCTGGTGGTCGGCTATCAAAAAGTCGATCGGGCTGATCCTCAACGACCTGCCCGAAGAGTCCATCGCGGTCGGCTATCGCACGCGGCAGGAGATCGATCAGGTCCCCGACAAGGGCTGGGCGATCGACACCAAGCTGCTCACGCCCGTGCTGGCCGAGAAGGCAGCGGCCGCGGGCAAGCCCCGGCTCGGGCTCGCGTTGATCAAGGCGCTCAAGCGCTTCCCGCTCAAGCCCGGCTTGTCCAAGGAGCCTGAAGACGAAGGATCGCCGCCGTGGAAGGATGAGGGCGCCTGCCCCGATGACCGCGCGCTCTTCGTCGTCAGCGACGGCGACCTGGGCGGCACCGAGCGGTTTCGCTCTCAGAACATGCGCCGCATCGTGCGCATGGCGCGGCGTCGCAACGTCCGCATCATGGGCATCGGCATCGACCCGGCCGGGGCGGGCGCGAGCGACGCTGAAGAGGTCGACGTCGACGAGTTCGGCAACATCATCTCGGTCAACCGCGCCGAGTCGCGCTTCGATCATCGCGCCGTGCTCAAGGTCATCAGCCGCAAGACCGGCGGCACCTATCGCGCGGCGCTGACCGAGAGCGGCATCCCCAAAGTGGTGCAGGCGGCCCGCGACGAGCTGCGCTATCGCTACATCCTCGACTTTGAAGCCGAGAGCCTGCGCCGCGGCGACCTCGCCGAGTTCGCCGTGACGGTGCAGCTGCCCACGGGCGGCGCGGCGAAGGCGCGCTCGTTCACGGCCCGCATCGACAACCAGCTCGGCATGCTCGATCGCCTCGCCGATTGGATCAGCGACATCTGGGAGGGCCTGCCCTGGTGGGTCCTGCTCATCATCTACGTGGTGGGCGGGTTGATCATCCTGCTCATCACGGTGATCATCATCGTCCGCAGGGTGCGCAAGCGCCGCGCCCGTAAGGCGTCCAAAGACAAGTTGCGCGCCGCTGCCCTCGCCGCCCGTGCCCCCTGCGCGGTCTGCGCCCGCATGATGATGCCCCAATGGACCGAGTGCTTGTTCTGCGCCCAAGAGGCCGCCGCCATTCGCCCGATGCGGTTTAGGCTCACCGGCCGCGCGGGCGACTTCGTGGGTCAGGCGCTGCGCTTCGACCGCGAGATCATCACCATCGGCAGCGATCCGCGCTGTGAAGTACCGATCATGGATCGGGGCGTCGCGGTGCAGCATTGCGGCATCCGCGATCGGGGCGGAGACGAGTTCATGCTCACCGACTTCAACACCGACACCGGCACCTGGGTCAACGGCGAGAAGATCTCGCAAGTCATCATCGAGGAAGGCGATCTGTTGCGCGTCGGCGAGACGGAGTTCGTCTTTGGAATCGAGGCGTCTTGAGCTCCTTCATCTACTACACCTCGAGCATCAAGGCCGACATCGGTCAGCCCGTGCTGGCCTTCAACTCGCCCGGTGGACACAGCTTTTACCGCGCTCGCGAGAACGACAAGACGGGCCGCAAGTTCTATCGCGACGTGAACACCTTCGCCGAGGCGACTGGATCCGACCCGCGCAAGACGGCGATTCAACAGGTGGTGTTGCACCTCGACGGTGC
>JBNMOZ010000082.1:0-13533 GCA_051276005.1 Bradymonadia bacterium
GTCTGCGTCCTCGTCGCAGATGTCGCCGATGCCGTCTGCGTCGTGATCGCCCTGGTCGGCGTTGGCGTCGACGGGGCAGTTGTCGTCGCCATCGGCCACGCCATCACCATCGTCGTCCTCGTCGCAGACGTCGCCTTCGCCGTCGCCGTCCAGGTCGTCCTGGTCGCGGTTGCTGTCGAAGACGCAGTTGTCGACGCCATCGTTGATGGTGTCGTTGTCGTCATCGGTGTCGCAGGCGTCGCCCTGGTCGTCATCGTCGTTGTTGGCTTGGTCGTCGTTGGGCGTGTTCGGGCAGTTGTCATCGGAGTCGAAGACGCCGTCGCCGTCGCGATCCCCTTCACAGGCATCGCCCACGCCATTGCCGTTGCTGTCCGCCTGGTCGTTATTGGCGGTGAACTGGCAGTTGTCGGCGGCGTCGGGGATCTCGTCGTTGTCGTCGTCGCCGTCGCACAGGTCGCCGTTGCCGTCGGCATCGTTGTCGGCCTGCTCGGGGTTGGGCGTCAGCGGGCAGTTGTCGTCGCCGTCGAGCACGCCGTCATTGTCTTGGTCGTCGTCGCAAGCATCGCCCACGCCGTCGCCATCGGTGTCGATCTGCTCGGGGTTGGCCACGTCGGCGCAGTTGTCGACGCCGTCGCCCAGGTTGTCGCCGTCGTTGTCATCGTCGCAGGCATCGCCCACGCCGTTGCCGTCGGTGTCTGTCTGGTCGGGGTTGACCGTGCGCGGGCAGTTGTCGCCCAAGTTCTCGCCATCAGGCTGGTCGAGGATGCCGTCGTCGTCATCGTCGTCGTCGCATTCGTCGCCGAAGCCATCGCCGTCGGTGTCGCGCTGCTCGGCGTTGGCGTCGAAGACACAGTTGTCGTCGTCGTCGTCGATGCCGTCATCGTCGTCATCATCATCGCATGCGTCGCCGAAGCCATCGCCGTCGTTGTCTTCGCCAGCGTCGGCCACCAGGCGGCACAGATCGTCGTCATCGTTGGTGCCGTCGCCATCATCGTCATCGTCACAGGCGTCGCCCGCGCCATCGCGGTCGGTGTCGACCTGGTCGGCGTTGGGCGTCAGAACGCAGTTGTCATTCTCATCGGCCACGCCGTCCGCGTCTTGGTCGCCGTCACAGGCGTCGCCCGCGCCGTCGTCGTCGGTGTCGATTTGGGTCGGGTTCGCCGCGAACTGGCAGTTGTCGTCGTCGTCGGGCACGCCGTCGTCATCATCATCATCGTCGCAGACGTTGCCGTCGCCATCGCGGTCGGCGTCGGCCTGGTCGGGGTTGTGCGTGTATTGGCAGTTGTCGTCGTCGTCGGGGACGCCGTCGTTGTCGTCGTCGAAGTCGCATTCGTCGCCGCGGGCGTCGCCGTCGTTGTTGGCCTGGTCGGCGTTCACCGCGAAGACGCAGTTGTCGTCGCCGTCGAGCACGCCGTCGTCGTCATCGTCGTCGTCGCAGACATCGCCCAGGCCATCCGCGTCGTTGTCGAGCTGGTCGAAGTTGCGGATGAACTGGCAGTTGTCGTCGTCGTCGCCGACGCCATCGTTATCGTCGTCGTCGTCGCAGGCGTCGCCGGCGCGATCGCCGTCGTTGTTCTCCTGCTGCGCGTTGGCGTTGGCCGGGCAGTTGTCGATGTCGTCGGGCAGGCCGTCGCCGTCGTCATCGTCGTCGCACAAGTCGCCGATGCCATCGCCGTCGATATCGAGCTGCGCGGGGTTGTTGGCGTCGGGGCAGTTGTCGTCGCCGTCGCCGATGCCGTCGCCGTCGTTGTCGTCGTCACAGGCGTCGCCTGCGCCGTCGCGGTCGGCGTCGGCCTGGTCGCGGTTGGCTACGAACTGGCAGTTGTCCTGCGGGTCACGGATGCCGTCGTTGTCGTCATCGTTGTCGCAGAGGTCGCCTTCGCCATCGTTCTCGTTGTCGGACTGGTTTGGGTTGGCGGCGAACTGGCAGTTGTCGTTCTCGTCGTTCACGCCGTCGTTGTCGTCATCGGGGTCGCAAGCGTCGCCCAGGCCATCGCGATCGTTGTCGCGCTGGTCGACGTTCGAGGCGAACTGGCAGTTGTCTTGAGGATCGACCACGCCGTCGTTGTCGTCGTCGGGGTCGCAGGCATCGCCCTGGGCGTCGCCGTCGTTGTTGGCCTGGTTGCCGTTGGCCAGCCGCGGGCAGTTGTCGACGTCGTCGGCGACCTCGTCGTTGTCATCATCGGGGTCGCAGACATCGCCGATGCCGTCGACGTCGTTGTCGCGCTGGTCGCGGTTGGCGGCGAGCGGGCAGTTGTCGGCCGGGTCGAGGATGCCGTCGTTGTCGTCGTCGGGGTCGCAGGTGTCGCCGAGCCCGTCGCGATCGTTGTCGCCCTGGTTGGGGTTGGCGGTCAGCGGGCAGTTGTCGTCTTCATCGTCGACGTCGTCGTTGTCATCATCGGGATCGCAGGCGTCACCGCGCTGGTCGAGGTCGTTATCGGCCTGGTCGACGTTCGCGTTGACCGGGCAGTTGTCGTTGACGTCGAGGATGCCGTCGTTGTCGTCGTCGGGGTCGCAGGCGTCGCCCAAGCCGTCGCCATCGGTGTCGCGCTGGTCGGGGTTGGACACGTCGCTGCAGTTGTCTTCGTCCTCGTCTACGCCATCATCGTCGGTGTCGACGTTGTTGATGATGACGACGAAGTCTTCGACATCCTCGGCGTTGTTCTCGTCGACCACGGTCAGGCTGCAGTTGAAGCGCAGGCCCTCTTCGGGGGCGTCCAAGTCGCTGGCGTCGACCAGCATGCGGTCGCCCTGAATCTGAATCGGCAGACCGGCCTCGCAGGCCCAGGTCAGCTCAATGGCGTCGTCGTCAGGATCGCTGCTCTGGCTGCCGTCGATGACGATCTGCTCGCCCTCATCGATGACGGCCGGGTTGGGCTCGACCACGGCGACCGGCGGGCGGTTGCAGAGCACGTCGATGTTCGAGAAGCCCACGTTCGTAGAACCGAACGTGTCGGTCACCCGCAGGGCGATTTGGCGGACCTCGCCGCAGTTCTCAAAGCTGATGACCTGGTCGACGTCACCCTCAACGAACTGCACCAGCCCGTCGGTGTCGTCAAAGTCCCACTCATAGCTGACGACGCGGTCGTTGAGCGGTGCGCCCTCATTGGGATCAAAGCTGTCACGGCCATCGACCGCGAAGAGCGCGGTCTGACCGGCCTCGGCGGGGGCAGTGATGCGCGCCACAGGCGGCACATTGCCGGAGTCGACCAGGATGTCCACCTCGGCCACGTCGGTCAGCGCCGGGTTCTGTCCATCGGTGACCCGAAGACGGGCGGTGTACACCGCGGGAAGCTCAGCGAGGGCCGGGTTGTAGCGGTGGGTCGGCTGCTCGTTGGCATCATTGGTCTGGAAGTCGTACTCGCCGTCGCCATCAAAGTCCCACTCGAAGAGGACCAACTCTTGGTCGGCATCCAAGTGGAAGCTGCCGGCGTGGTTGAAGATGACCTCTTGGTTGAGCGCGGCCTCAAGCGGGTTGGCCTGAGCCACCGCTTTGGGCGCCTGCGCGAACAGGTTCGAGGCCAACATCAAGAGCGCCCATTGGGTGTACATGCCCGAGATGCTCGTGTTGGGTCCCAAGCCGTCGAAGCTGCCGTTGGCGGCTTGGCGACTCGTCAGGGTCGCCGCGATCCCGATGTTAGGATCGTTGTACCAGTCGAATTGGGTGCCATTGCTGCGGGTCAAGAGCTCAACCGGCGGGACAGCCAGGCGCATGGACTTGAAGCCGGCGAACATGCCGTACCAATAGCCGGTCATGGCGTTGTTGTTGGCCGCTTGAGCCGGGCCGGTGCCCCAATTGTCGGCCATCCAGCGCAGGCCGCTGGTGTACAGGACGTCGTCGCTTTGCACGCCGTCCATGATGAGCTGGACCATGCCCGAAGGGGTCACCGCCGCGCAGCCCCAGATGCACCCGCTGTTCGAATAGCCATAGGTGCCGGTGTTGGCGTTGTGGAAGTAGTCACGCTGGATCGTCAGGTTTAGGGTCTTCACGAAGTCGGGGATGTCGAGCCCCCACTCCCTCTCAGCGGGGATCATGCCGATCGCGGCCCACTGCGAGGAGGAGTTGTCGGCGTGGCCGGCTGAGAAGGTGTAGTTCCACGAGCCCGCCTGATCGGCCCCGAGGTTGGGGTCCATCTGGCTCCAGGCGTAGCCGTCGATGAAGTCCTGCAACGCGTCGGCATAGGTCATCTCGTGGCCGTCGATCATCACTGCCGCGAGGGGGCCGGTGGTGATGTCAGCGTCCGGGGTACCTGACGCGACGATGCCGTCCATCAGCATGCCGTTTTGATAAATTTCGCGGCTGCGTCCGGCGATGGTCACGGCCAGGCCGTTGCCGTTGGAGTCGGGGTTGCCCAACGTCTGCTGGCCAATGCCAACGGTCTGCACATTACTGAACAGGTAGCGCATGCCGCCGCGCACGGTGTCGACATATGGGTCGGTTCGGCGGTCGATGTTCTCGCGGTGACCGTGCGCGAAGAAGGAGTTGACCGCGCCCGCATGTGCCGACGCCAGGGTGCCTTGAGAGCCGGGGATGTTGAGTCGTCCGGTCGCCTCGGTGGCTTGCAGGTACAGGTACCAGAGGCCCCGATCGATGGCGACGTTGACCCGCGTCTCCAGCGTGTTCGCCCGAATGACCATCGGGTAAGCCGCCGTCGAGCACTGATTCTGTGCGTCACACAGGGTCAGGCGCGCCGTGAACGGGGTGCCTACTGCGCCGTTATATGTGTGGGTGGCGGAGATGACCCGACCGTTGGCGATATTGCCGACAGCATCCGCTGACCCATCGCCGTAGGACCACGTGTAGGTCGTCCCGACTCTTGCGCCGCCTTCTTGCGCGGGGATCTCGGCCCCCTTCAGGATCGTCGCTTGACCGCTAATAATATCGTGGGGCACCTGCGGCTGCGAGGCCACCCAGGGCACAGTCGCGGTGATGGGTTGCGCCCATGCAGACGCGCTCCATGCCAAGGCGAACAGGCCGGCCGCCGCGCCGATGCGCCTTGGGCTCAAGCGATTGGGTGCCTCGTTCATTACGATCTCCTGGGCATGATGCTGGGGCGTTGGAGCCGCATCACCGCGTGAGTTATTCGGTTTACTTATCTTTTCTACACGGGTGAGCGTACGTGAATCTACTGAAGTGTGAGAAGTTGATTCCGGTCTGTGCGGAAAAAGACACTTTTTTCAATAGGTTGAGTGCATCTCGGGACGGCAGACATCATTGGCGGGTAAGGGCGCTGAAGAATTGTTGCCGTATCGCACGGTTTTACCATGCAGGCATCTACGCCCGGTGGCACAGTGCGGCTTGTGTGCGCGGTGGACTTGCGTTTGCCCCGAACGCATGTAAATTTCTAACCCGCAGTCTAAATGGTTCGCATTTTGAGTGCGTACGTGAAGATACGGACAGTGAAGGGACACGCGGCCATGCCGATCCGGTACAACATCCGGTCCATCCTGGCAGGGGCGGCACTCGCCTCGGTGGGCACCATTGGGGCGGCCTCTGCCCAGGATATTCAGAGTTTCAAGCCCGCCACAGGCACTTGGAACTACTACTCGGTCGATGGCGTCGCGGTTGCAGCGCCGGGGGTTTACGTCCCGGGGCTGATGTTCAACTTCGGGCGCAATCCGCTGGTGCGTCGCGATGCACGGGGCCTTGTTGATGAGAAGATCATCGAGAACCTGACGACGTTCAACCTGATGCTCGCGGTGGGCATCACCGAGCGTATCGAGGTCGGCATCGATGTGCCCTTCAGCTACAGCGTCGGGTCAGGTTCGGTGCCGGTTGATGACGGCGCTGGGCTGGGCGACTTGCGACTGCAACCCAAGTTTGTGCTGCTCAAGCCCGAGCAGGCCCGCAACTTCGGCATCGCGATCGCGACGCCCATGTCGTTCCCCACCGGCGAGAACAGCGACGCGAGCTCATCGCGCAACTTCGTATTCAATCCCAAGCTCGTCCTTGAGTACCGCGGCGACAAGTTTCGCATCGGCGTCAACGGCGGGTACCGACTGCGCCCCGATGATGGCGAGCCGCTCACGCCCCTCACGGTCGGCAACGGCCTGACCTACGGCGCCGGCCTTGGACTCAACGTCGGCTCGGCGGTCACGCTGCTCGCCGAGGTCTTCGGCACGCAGTATGAAGACGTGCAGGCCGACAAGGGCGGCGCCAACCCGCTCGAGGCGCTGATTGGCGCTCGGCTCCACAGCAGTGAGACCGGGCTGACCATGACGCTCGGTGGCGGCGTCGGCCTCATCAACTCCTTCGGTGCGCCCGAGTTTCGTGCCCTGGGCGGCGTGGCCTGGAGCAGCGACGCCATGAAGGCTGATCGCGTCATCGTCAGCGGCGGCGGCGGCATCGACGACGGCGACGACGATGAGGACGGCGTGCGCAATTTCACCGACGCGTGCCCCAAAGAGAAGGAAGACCGCGACGGCTTCCAAGACGCCGACGGCTGCCCCGACATCGACAATGACCTCGACGGCATCGCCGACGCCGACGACAAATGTCCCGTCAACGCCGAAGATATGGATGGCTTCGAGGACGAGGACGGCTGCCCCGAGATCGACAACGACAAGGACGGTATCGCCGATCAGTTCGATCGCTGCCCGTCCGAGCCCGAGACCAAGAACGGCCACCGCGACGAAGACGGCTGCCCCGACGGCGGGCTCATCCTCGTCGAGGCCGGGCAGATCAAGATCCTCAAGAAGATCTACTTCGACACCGGCAAGGACACCATCAAGCCCATCAGCTTTGGTGTGCTCGACCAGGTCGCCGAGGTGCTTCAGTACAACGCCAAGATCCAGAACATCGCCATCGAAGGGCACACCGACACGCGGGGCAGCGCCAAGGCCAACCGCACGCTCTCCGAGAAGCGGGCCGCGGCAGTGTTGCAGTACCTGCTGGGCCAGGGCATCAACGCGAACCGTTTGAAGGCAGACGGGTACGGCGAGGATCGCCTGGCGACCACCGACGACAGCATCACCGGCCACGCCCAGAACCGACGCGTCGAGTTCAAGATCTCAGCGCGCTCCGACCTGGCAGCCGACGGCACCGTCCAGCAGGCTGTGCCGGTCGTGCCCGATGACGCACCGGCCGAGGTCAAGGCCGCTGCGCAGGCCGGGCGCGTGGGCAAGCTCACCAGCCTGACGCTCAACTCGACGCCCGAGATGCTCGCGTTCACCTTTGAGGCCGACGTGCCCCTCGAGATCGACCGCATCGAGACCATGCTCGACGACGGCGGCAAGGTCCTGATCATGCGCGTCGCGAACTTGCGTTCGGTGCGGGCCTGGCAGACCCAGCTCAAGGATCAGCAGATCGAGCGCAGCTTGGTGTTCCCGAGCACCGAGCGCCGCAACTCCACTGCGCTGCGCGTACGGTTGACCGACAGCGTCTCGCAGAGCGCGCTCAATGGGGTCAAGCTGGCCGCCAGCGGCAACACGGTCACCGTGATGTGGCCGCGCCCCGCAGCCCAGGAGATGGATCTAGGCGCGCCGGTCGAGGTCGGCGGTGGTGGTGCCCAGCGGGCCCCCGTGGCCGAGGTCGAGCAGCCCCGTGATCCGCCGCCCGCGATGGACACGCCTGCGCCGGCCACCGATGCCCCCGCGATGCCCGAGCCGCCCGTGATGCCTGAGCCGCCGGTCATGGACGCGCCCGCGCCCGTCACCAATGCCCCGGTGATGCCTGAGCCGCCCGCGATGGACGCACCGGCAATCGACGCACCGGCAATCGACGCACCGGCAATCGACGCACCGGCAGTGGACGCCCCGGCGCCCGCGACGGATGCACCGGTCGAAGATGCGCCGGCCGCTGAAGACGACGCGCCCGCGCCCGCCGCGGACGCGCCGGCCGCAGACGCGCCGGCCGCAGACGCGCCGGCCGCAGACGCGCCGATCGAAGATGTGGCCGACCCCTACGCGCCCGTCGAGAACCCGTAAGTCAGGCGCGAACGCGCCCTTGCAGCCCGCCGGCGCCGGTGGCAATTCGCCACGCGGTGCGCTGCACAGCCGAAGTCATTCGACTCGGCCTTGCTGATTCCTCAT
The DNA here is from genome assembly GCA_051276005.1 of Bradymonadia bacterium. Taxonomy (GTDB): domain Bacteria; phylum Myxococcota_A; class Bradymonadia; order UBA7976; family UBA1532; genus JBNMOZ01. The sequence goes on from JBNMOZ010000082.1 coordinate 8,032, forward strand.
CAAAACTTCATAGGCCCTGCCGAGCAGCAGCAGTGTTGGTCGCTCGCGACAGCAGTGTCGCGCTGGCTGGGTGTCGCGCTGGCTGGGTGTCTCGCTGGCTGGTGGGGCGCTGGCTGGTGGGGCGCTGGCTGCGTTTCGCGCTGGCTGCGTGTCGCGCTGGCTGCGTGTCGCGCTGGCTGCGTGTCGCGCTGGCTGCGTGTCGCGCTGGCTGCGTGTCGCGCTGGCTGCGTGTCGCGCTGGCTGGGTGTCGCGCTGGCTGGGTGTCGCGCTGGCCGGGTGTCTAGGAGCGCTTTGTGCGGCTGCTCTCATCGTCGCGTACTCGGCGTGAGTCCAGCAGGGCTTCAACCGGCTGCAGTGTCAGCAGGTTTGTCGTTCCCGAGCGCCCGACCGGCACCCCGGCGACGACGGCGACCAGATCCTCAGGCTTGATGAAGCCCTCCTCGACCATCATCAGGCACGATCGGCGGACCATGCTCTCCATGCGCCCGAAGTGGCGCGTCGGTCGGGCGATCACCCCGTACGACAATGCCAGCCGGCGAGCCACGGCCAGGTTAGGCGTCGTCGCCAGGATCGGTGCGCGGGGCCGATAGCGGCTCATGCGGCGCGCCGTGCGACCGCTTGAGGTCGGCACGACGATGCCCTTGACCTGCAACTCCTGGGCGGCCAGCCATGCGCCCTTGCAGATCAACTCCGAGATCTCGGCGGCCGACGCGCCACCGGGCAAGCGCCGAATGCGGCGATGGGTCTCGGCTTCGGCGATACGCGCGATGCGGCCCATCATCTCGACGGCTTCGATGGGGAATTTGCCGACGCTCGTCTCGCCCGAGAGCATCACCGCGTCGGTGCCCTCGAAGATCGCGTTGGCGACGTCGCTGGTCTCGGCGCGGGTGGGGCGGGGGTTCTTGATCATCGACTCAAGCATCTCGGTCGCGACGATAACCGGCTTACCGGCCGCCTTGCAGGCGTCGATGATCTGCTTTTGAACCACCGGAACCTCTTCGGGCGGAATCTCGACGCCCAAATCGCCGCGGGCAACCATGATGCCATCTGAAACCGCAATGATTTCAGACAGGTTCTTGACCGCGTACCGGCTCTCGATCTTCGAGATAATCGCCAAGTCACCGCCGGCGCGCTCTACCAGGCGGCGCACCCACAGCACGTCGTCGGCATCGCCAACGAAAGACGCGGCGATGAAGTCGAACTGCTGACGAACAGCGAAGGTGATGTCGGACGCGTCTTGCTCGCTGACGAACGGCATCGGCAGGCGCACACCGGGGATGTTGACGCCCTTGCGTGAGCCGAGTTCGCCGCCATTGATGACCTTGCATCGCAGCTGGCGGTCCTCGATGCGCAGCACCTCAAGCTCGATTTGGCCGTCGGCGAGCAGCACCTGGGTGCCCTCGTCGAGGACGCGTGAGAGACCGCTATAGGTCACGTAGATGCAGTCGGCTGTGGTCGTCGATGCGCCGCCAGCCATCATGACCTCGCTGCCCGTCTCGAGGAACACGGGTGCCTCGACCTCGGTCGTGCGCACTTCGGGACCCCGAGTGTCGAGCAGCATCGCGGTATGCGGTGAGATCCGGCGCACGTCAGCAGAGACTGCCGAGGCCGTCTCTTGTGAGGCGTGGCTCATGTTCACGCGAACGACGTTGCAGCCGGCTTTGATCAGGGCTTCAAGGCGGTCGTACGGCCGCGTCGCAGGGCCAATGGTGCAGATGATTTTGGTGCTGTGCATGCGCTCGTCGATCTCCGGTCGGGTAGTCTCGCGCATTGTAGGCGCCTCGCCGCCCAGGCACCATGCGCCGGTGCAGCCATTCTTCAGGGCCCTCGTCGGCCGCTTCATCCTGACCACCAGTGTTCTCGCGCTCGCGCTCGCCGCGCTGGTCATTGTTGCGGCCTTCGCCGACGGTCAGCCGCCCGCATCCGCTCGCCTGATTCGCGTCGCATTTGGCGCGGCGCCAGCCCTCGCGGCTGTCTGGGTTCTGCTTGATCTACGCCGCAGCCAGCAAGACGTGGGCTGCGCGGCTCTTGGGCTGCGACCCGTGCATCTGGGCACCGTGCTCACGCTCTGCGCGGCCCCCGTGCTCGCGTTCGACGCGCCGGTCGAGCCCGCTGGCATCCACACCGAAGGCCCGACGCTGCATGCGCCGAATCTATCGATCGAATGGCGCGACGGTGAGGCTTGGCGGCTGGGCGATCCATCGCCCTTTGTTGGGCTCCCCGTGCCCGATGACATGCCGTCCAGTGCGTCTTCAAATGCTGGATCCCTTGTGCTTCGCCTGGCCGTTCTCTGGCTGGGCCTGTTTGTCATACTGCGACTGGATCGGTCGCGCGGCCTGCCGGCAGGGCTTGCCCTCGCCGCGGCCGTATTCTGGATCGGTGCTTGATCGTGACTGAGTCCCCACAAGACCCCCGCCTGCTCACCCGTGACTTTGGCATGCTCGTCATCGCCCATCTGCTGCAGGCGGTGGGCTACGCGTCGATGCTGCTCTTGCCGGTCTACGTTGCCGCGTTGGGGGCCGATCGCACGACGATTGGCTGGGTCATGGGCACGGGCGCCATCGGCGGGCTGCTGCTGCGGCCGGCGACGGGGTGGGCTATCGATACGATCGGGCGTCGCGCGACGATCCTGCTGGGCACGATCTCGCTGGCCGTGGGCATGGCCCTCATCCTGGCCGTCGATCGCGTTGGTCCGCTGCTCTATATCTCACGGTTGTTGGCCGGGGCAGGGGCCGGCACGCTCTTTACGGCATACTTCGCGTTCGCGGCCGACATCATCCCTATCTCGCGACGCACCGAAGGCATCGCCTTGTTTGGCGTCTCGGGCCTGCTGCCGTTGATCGTCAACCCGATCGCCGATCGGATGCACGTCGCGCCGCTCGACCTGCGCTGGTTTTTGCCCGCGATCGCGCTGGTCGTCCTCGCTTCGCTCTTGCCGCTGTGGCGAGTCAAGGAGCCCGCGAGGGCACCGCGCAGCGACGAGCCCTTGCCCATTGGCCGCGCGCTCAGCCATCGCAAACTGCTGCCTGTTTGGTGGGCGACCATCATCTTCGCGGGCGGTGTCGCGATGGTCTTCGCCTTCGCGACGGTGACCGCCATGGCGCGGGACGTCGCCAACCCCAAGGATCTGTGGTTCGGCTATGCGGGCGCTGCGATCGTGACCCGCGTCTTTGGCGCGCGCCTGCCCGATCGGGTGGGGCCGCACAACCTGGTCGCGCCGGCGATCTGCGTCTACGCGGCCTGCTTCCTGCTGATGGCGGAGGCGCAGACGAGCATGGCCTTTCTGGTCGCCGGCGCATTCGGCGGCATCGGACACGGCTACTGCTTCCCGGTGCTGGCCGGTCAGGTCGTCTCGCGCAGCAACCCCGCGATCCGCGGCGCGGCGCTGGCCTGCTTCACCGGTCTTTGGGAGATCGTCGCCATCGGCTTGACGCCGGTCTGCGGCATGGTGGCCGACAAATGGGGCGACGCCAGCATGTTCGCCGGTGGCGCAGTGGTCTGCGCGGGCGGGCTGGTCATCTGGGTGCTGCTCGAGGCGCGGGCGCATCGCGGTCCCTGACGACGCGCATCGTCACTGCCTGACCCACCCCACCGGCCGTACATCGGACAATCAAAATTCTAAATCTTCGATTTGGTTCGCAAAAAGAGGGTGATGGGAGGGGGGCTAGAAGCTCTGATCCGCCTGAACCAGCAGCGTCTCGGCGACGCGCAGCAACTCTTCATCATCGGTGATTCGCCGCGGTGAGCGTTCGATGACGGTCTTCATCGCGCGTCGCGTCACCCGATTATTCGCCAAGCCGATCATCACCGGCTCTTCGAGCGTGTCCAGCGCGGCCCTTGCGGCTTCGGCGCCCAATCGACTCGCGAGCAGGTTGTCAGCCGCGCTTGGGCGTCCACCGCGGGCCAGATAGCCAACGTTATTGAGGCGCGTCTCCAAGGGTCGACCCAGGATCCGTTTGATCTCGGGGTCGCCCTCGATGCGATCGCGGATGGTCTCGCCCAATCGAGGGTCGCCGCTGATTTTGCGTACGCCCTCGGCCATCACGATCGTGATGTAGCGATACTCGTGACGCACCGCGGCGCGCACCCGCGCGAGCACCTGCTCGATGTCGTACGAGCGGGGCACCTCGGGCATCAAGATTGTGGTCGCTCCGCCCGCGATGCCGGTGGCCATGGCAATCCAGCCGCTCGTATTGCCCATCACCTCGAGGATCGCGCAGCGCCGGTGGCTGTTGATCGTGTCGCGCAGGTTGCGCAGACACGCGACGGTGTTGTTGAGCGCCGAGTCGAAGCCAATGCTTCTGTCGGTACCCCAAATGTCGTTGTCGATGGTCGCGGGCACACCGACGAGCCCGACCGGCGTTGCATATCGCGCTTCATAGGCCTCGACGATGTGCGTCAGCCCCTTGAAAGAGCCATCGCCGCCGATGACCACCACGGCGTCGAGGTCGAGTTGGCGAATATTTATGACCGCGACGTCGGTGATCTCTTGCCGTTTGCGGTTCCAGGCTGCGGTGTCCGCGCAGTCGGGCGGAGCGGGCTTGAGTTCGGGAATTCGCCCGGTTCCGATGAAGGTGCCCCCTCGGTGGATGATATCGCGAAGGTCCGCTCGCGCGATGCCGCCAAGGTGGTTGACCTCGAGTCGGCCCGCAAGCCCCAGCAACCCCTCGCGGAATAACACGATTTCATTGTCGGCGCTGACCGCCTTGACGGTCCGAAACACCGCACGCAACGCCGCGTTCATGCCCGGTGCGTCGCCGCCGCTTGTCAAGATCCCGATGCGCTGATGCGCCATATCGGCTTGGCTCCGTCCTCGAAGTGCTCAGCGAAGCATGCCACGCCGTCCTCAACCTTGACACCCGCGATCCGTGCGACCTACAACCGACGGGTTAGTTTGCATTGAAATCGGCGCGGTTCGCCCGCGCTTTCGGCGTACGTGACCAGCCACACTATCGGCGACATTCGCCGTCATGCCCGACCTGAGGAGACCTATGTTCGCGGTCATCATCCACGAGAAGGGTGGCCAGCCCCGCCGACAGGAATTCACCAAGAGTGAGGTTACTGTCGGCCGGGTGCAGGGCAACGACATCATCCTGCCGAAGCAGAATGTCTCCAAGCGACACAGTCGTGTGGTCGTCAAGGACGGCAAGTTCATCATCGTCGACCTCAAGTCGACCAACGGCACGTACGTCAACGGACGCAAGATCGCGTCGCCGATGGTGATCAAGCAGTCCGACAAGATCTACATCGGCGACTTCATCCTCGCGGTCGAGCCGCTTGATGCGGCCGCTGAAGAGCCGCCGCCGCCGTCGCTGCGACCCAAGAACGCGCCGCCGCCGCCGCCGCCGCGCCCGGCTCCCGCGCCGCGTGCTGCACCGGTACCAGTGCCCCAGCCGTTGCGGCCTGCCGCGGCGCCCGCGCCGTTGCCTCCGGCGGCGCCGTTGCCGCCTGCGGCGCCTGCGCCAGCACCCGTCGCGGTCGCTCCGCCGCCACCACCGGCGC
>JBNMOZ010000083.1:0-13395 GCA_051276005.1 Bradymonadia bacterium
ACGCCGCCCTCATGATAGATGTTGAACAGGTCGGCGTCGGTCCCGGCCAGGCCCCTGAGCAGCGGCGCCATGATCTCGGTGCTGATGGCGCGCGGCGTGGGGAAGAAGCCCGCCGTGGCCATCGTGAACGCGGTCTTGTCGTCGAGGTCGAGCGTGCCCGCCTCGTTGACGACCCGCTGCGCCTGCCACCACCACGTATCGGCCGCCTTGTTGTTGGCGTAGAAGTAGCGCGCGAGCGTCAGAAAGCTGCCCGCCTCGCCCCGCAGATAGTCGTCGTAGGCCTGCCACATCGCGGTGGGATCGAGGTCGGGGCGGGTGCGGATCGTGTTGTAGGTGTATGCCGCGCGATGCCCGCTCTGCAGCGCCATCGTGAGCCCCGACGAGAGCACGGGATCGATGAAGATCGCCGCGTCGCCCACGCAGGCGTAGCCCTTGCCGACGGGGGTGGGCGTCCAGGACGACCAGTCCTTGGTGGCCTGCACGCGGCGGCCTTTGGGCAGCATGTCGTCGCGCAGCTCGGCCTCTTCGACCAGCGGCGCGATCTCGGCACAGCCACGCAGGGCCTGCCAGAAGAAGGTCTCGAGGTCGATCTCTTTGAGGCGGTCTTTGAAGTGCGCTGTGTGGGTCACGACCCCGCAAGAGATCGTGTCGTCTTCGACCGGGAAGTACCAAATCCAGCCGTGGTCGATGGTGGCGATGAAGACCGTCGTCGCGTCCTTGCGGCCCTTGAAGACGACCTTCCAGTCGGCGCCGCGCAGGTAGCCCGAGACGGCGAAGTTCGACATGCTCGGATCGTACTCGCGGGCGCCTTTGGAGCACACCCCGGCCAGGCCCGATCCGTCGATGATGAACGGCGTCTGGATGTGGCCTTCGCCGCCCTCGTCGTCGCGCCAGTCGACGCCACAGACCGCGCCGTCAGCGTCGCGATGGATCTGCGAGACGGTGGTGCCTTCGCGCACCTCGGCGCCAAACTCGCGGGCCTTGTCGTGCAGCATCTTGTCGAAGATGTCGCGGCGCACGTTGACGGCAGTGAGCGGGATGTCGCGGCGCATCTCTTGGCGCATCAGCGCGCTGAAGTCCTGCCCGACGACGTTGATCTGGTGCCCGTCGCCCTCGACCTTGCCAATCTCGAGGTAGTCGGCGTCCCAGGGCGTCCGGTCTTTGCCCCACACGAAGGTGATGCCCATCTTGCGCACGAAGCGGCCGTCGTAGCAGTCGTCGAAGATCTCGAGATCGCGCAGGACGGCGTTGATCACCGGGATGGTCGATTCGCCCACGCGATGCCGCGGATGGCGGTCGCGGTCGAGCAGCGTCACCGACACGTCGGGCGCGTACTTTTTGAGAATGGCGGCGAAGGTGGCGCCGGCCGGTCCACCGCCGATAACGACGACGTCGCGCGACTCTGAGTGCATACTATTTGACCCATCTTGCATCGCCCGCAACTTAGCATAAGATATGAGCAGATGTACCAGCGTCGATACACCCAAAGCGCCGCCGCCGCCGCCAAACCGTACCGGTTTCGGCGGCTGTCTGGCCGCTTCGATCCCGCGCCGCTGCTGGGCGAGATCGACGCGCTGCCCGATGACGCTTGGCTCGACAGCCAATGGAAATGGCACCTGGGTACGCGGTTTTGCATCCTGCGGGGCGGTCCAGCCGGGGCGGCGCGTGGAGCGCGGCTGACCGGCGGGGGCGGCGTCGACGCGCCGGTGCTCGACGCCGTGCCGCACCTTCGAAGGCTGCTCGATACAGCGTTCCCGGTGCCCGCGGTGCTGGCCTGGGTGGGCGTCAGTCCGCCCGGGGCGCGCATTCATGTGCACGTCGACAACACGGCGCACTGGGACGAGCATCACCGGATTCACCTGCCGTTGCGCACCCAGTCCGCGGCAAAGCTGTGCGTCGCGGGACGCTGGCTGCACCTGGCGCCGGGCAAATTCTGGGCGCTCAACAACAGCCTGCCGCACGCCGCCGCGAATGATGGGCCGGTGCGCTTGCACTTGATGGTCGACCTGCCTGACGTGCCGGCCGTGCGCGACTGGATCGCCGACGGGGCCGACGTCGACGGCGAGCGCGACGCCGAGCTATGGGCCGACGTGGCGCGCGATCCATTCGATGCGGTGACGCCCGACCACCTCAAGGTGCCCGGTCTCCTTGGGCGGCTGCTGCAGCAGTGACCGCTAGGGCCGCGGGCCCTGCGGTCGCGCGGCTCTCTTCCCTGAACCGGCCAGCAGGCTGACCGCGACATTGAAGACCGGCGGCGCGGCGCGCAGGAACCCGATCAGCGGGCGATGGATCCACCGCGGGCGCGTCAGCCACAGCAGGCCATAAGTCAGCCACACATACCGACGCGTCGCAGCTCGCCAGGCGCGGGGATAGCGCTCAGGGCGGCCCTGAAGAATGCAGTCGACCGCCGCGCGTCCGGTCTTGAGGCCCAACGCGACGCCTTCGCCGGTGAGCGCGTCGACGTAGCCGGCGGCATCTCCGATCAGCAACACCCGCCCGTCACGCACCGCCTTCGCCTGCACGGGGAATGGGCCGGCGCCGCGGATCGCGCTGACTTGCTCTGCGCCCGAGAGGCGCGCTTTGAGCAGCGGGAACTGGTCGAGCAGGGCCTCGAACTTGGCGGGCGGGGTGGTCAAGAACGCGACGCCCACCTGATCGACCGCGACGGGCGTGACATAGGCTTCAACCCCGTGCGCCCAGTACACCTCGACGCGATCGGTCCACGGCGCGATCGCAAAGTGTGCCCGCACGCCAAACCGCTGGCCGCGCTTGGCCCCGGTCAGGTCGAGGGCGCGCCGGGTGGGGGAGTGCAGCCCGTCGGCCACCAGCAGCCAGCGCGCCTGCACCCCGCTGACTTGCACATGATCGGCGTGCTGCACGACGTCTTTGGCGTGGGCTTTGATGTGTTGCACGCCGGCGGCGGTCGCGGCTTGGTGCAAGCGCGCGTGCAACTCTAAGCGGCGCACGCCCAGACCGGGCCCCGCCCTGAAGTTGCCCACGGCCCGGCGGCCTTCGACGCGATGATCGCGATAGCAGATGCCGCGAAAGGCGTGGCCCTCAGGGTGCACGCCCAGCGCGGCGAGGGCCTCGACGGCCGAGGGCATCAGGCCCTCGCCGCAGGCCTTGTCGATGACGCCCGTCTTCGGCTCGAAGACCACCACCGAGAGCCCGGCGCGCGCGGCGTAGATGGCTGCTGCTAGTCCAGCGGGCCCACCGCCCGCCACCGCGACGTCGATCATGCGGGTTGCGTGTATCCCAAGGCCTTGTTTTCACAGCGAATGCGAACCCAGAGCAGCACCGCGTTGGCGATCGTAAAGACCGCCGCGGTGATCCACGCGGAGTGCAAGAGCGGCAGGGCGATGCCCTCGATACAGACCGCGACGTAGTTGGGATGACGCAACCAGCGATACGGCCCGCCCGTGATCGGTTCGGCCTCGGGGAGCACGATGACGCGGGTGTTCCAGCGGGGGCCGAGGGTCGTGATGACCCACCAGCGGATGCCTTGGCCCAGCACCGCCAGGGCGAACATCGCGATGCCCAGCGCCGGGATGAACGGTCGCTCCAGCAGCCAGGCCTCAGCGACGCAGCCGAACAGGAAGCCCGTATGCAGCAGCACCATCGCCGGGAAGTGGCCCTGTCCGTACTCAACGCCGCCGCGGGCGAGGCTCCACGCCGCGTTGCGCTTCGAGATGATCATCTCGGCGACGCGTTCGAGGCCCGTCAGGGCGATGAACGCGGCATAAATCATGAGCGTGAGGGGCAGATCTATCTGCAGACTCACCATTGCAGCCGCACCAGCTCGGCGCAGAAGCCGGGCCCCATCGCCATCAGCACGCCCACTTCGCCGGGCTGCGGATCGTCTGCCAGATGATCGGCGAGCACGAAGAGCACGCTGGCGCTCGACAGGTTGCCGACGCCTTTGAGCGACGCCCAGGTCTTGGCCAAGGCGTCATCTTCGAGATCCAACGCGGTCTGCATGGCCTCGATGACTTTGGGGCCGCCGGGATGGCAGATCCAGCGATCCACGTCGCCCACCGCCAGCCCCTGGGTGTCGAGGAAGGCGTCCATGTCGGGCCGCAGGTGGGTCTGGACCATGTCGGGCACGCCGGCCGAGAGCACGATGCGAAAGCCGGTCGCGCCGACGTCCCAACCCATGATGCGCTCGGAGTCGGGGTAGAAGGCGCTGCGGCTCGCGACGATCTGGGGGCCGGACACGTTGAGGCGCTTGGCGCGCTCACTGCCCAGCGCGACCACCGCGGCTGAGCCATCGGCGAAGAGCCCGGTCGAGATCAGGTTCGGGATCGACTGATCGCCATGCTGAAAGGTCAGCGAGCACAGCTCGACGGCCACCAGCACGGCGATCTGACCGGGGTATGCCCGCAGGTAGTCGGCCATACGCGCGACGCCCGCCGCGCCGCCCACGCAGCCCAACCCGAAGAACGGCGATCGCTTCACGTCGCGGCGCAGGCCCAGCCGGTTGACCAGGCGCGCATCGATGGTGGGCGTGGCGAGCCCGGTCACCGTGGTGAAGAAGATGGCGTCGACGTCGCGCGCACCAACGCCGACCTGGGCCAATGCCGACTCTATCGCCTGCGCGGCCAGGTCGGTGCCCACCCGGATGAAGGCGTCGTTCGCGGCGCCGAAGTCGGCGAGCTTTGGATACTCTTCGATGGGCAGCGCGAGGTGCCGCGCCTCGACCTGGACGGCGCGATGCATGCGCTGCATACGGCGTGGGGCATGACCCAAGGCGGCCCAATGCACCGACAGGGCGTTCATGAGGGTGACTTGATCGTAGCGATGCGGCGGCAGCGCGCGACCTACTCCGCCAATGCAGGGCGCGTTGATCTGTGAGGGTGTGTTCGCTGAGCGGGTGTTCAATGGGCGTCTTTGGCTAAGATGGCGCCTGCTTATACTCCGAAGTGGCCCTTTCGGTTCACCGTCGGTCGACTCAGGCGCGAGCCGGCCTGTCAGGGCACCACATCAAGGCAGGCTGGCGGCCGTGATGATCTCGTCGACGACGCCGTCAGACAGCGAGGCGTTGCGCCACCACTTCATGGTGCCATCGGGGCCGACGACGACGAACAGCGGCAGGCCCAGCCCGTTCTTCTCAATGAACGACTGCGGCAGCAGATCGATATGCCCGTCGTTCTTCTGCCAGAGCGGGTAGAGCCACTCGCTGGCCTTGACGTGCGCGTTGACCTTGTCGATGCCGTCGCAGGCCACGTTGATGAGCGGGAAGTCGGCCGGCAGGCTCTCGCGCAGATCGCGCAGATGGGCCAGCTCGTCATCGGCGATACACGGGATGCACCAGGTCGCCCAGAGCGCAAAGACCGCGCCGCGCCCCTCGCCCACATGGTCCTTGAGCGACCGCGTGCGGGCCTTGCCACCCTGCTTTACGAGCATCTTCGCGGTGCCCAACGACAACGCATCGTTGGCTCCGCGCCGCAGGCCCTGGGGCGCGAAGGGGCGCAGGCCCAGTCGCTGCTCGGCCCGGTCAAGCCGCGCGTTGGCCTGTCGCAGCGCCTGCTCGAGTCGCTGGATGCGCTGCTCCATGGCGTTCATCTTCTGCGCGACCGCCGGATCGGGTCCACGGCGCGGGGCTTGCGCCTTGGTGGCACCGCCGCACGCCAGCAGACCGACGATGACGATGGCCCAGACCGGCCCGCCGGGTGTCACGCGCCTCACAGTGTCGCGCCTCACAGTGTCGCGCCTCACAGTGTCGCGCCTCACAGTGTCGCGCCTCACAGTGTCGCGCCTCACAGTGTTGCGCCTCACAGTGCCGCCCCGCGTGCGTCGACCGGCTCGATCGTCAGCTCGGGCACGACCGGCGTCGCCTTGCCGTTGAAGCAGGGATACGCGAACACGAGCGCGCTGCGGTTCGCCTGGCGCGTGTTCAGCTTGCGCTTCGTCAGGCGCTTCGCGTCGAGCTCGGTCAGGTACATCTTCTCGTGGCCGTAGGTGATGTATCCGGCGCGCTGCTCGTTGATGCCCAGCTGGTTGACCAGGTGCAGCCGAGTGCTCTCGGCGCGCTTGATCGCCAGCTCGACGTTCTTCTTCCACGGGCCGTCCTTGCTGGCCCGCCCGACGATGATCACGTAGCCGCCCTCGGCGCCGATGTTCTCGACGAACCGCTGCAGTTGCGTCTGGTCCTTCTTGTCGAGGCGCGTGCTCGACGGCCCGAAGGTCACCAGCGAGTGGGGCAGACGGGTCGTGAGCAGCATGTAGTTGCTGCGCGAGATCATGGCCGCCTGATCGAGCTGCTTGCACATGCCCTGATGGCAGGAGTCGACGACCTTGTCGACGTGGTCGGTGAACTCTCTATCTTCGCAGAACGCCGCCCGGGCATACGCCGCCTGGGTTTGCGGCTGGCAGACGCCATGGTCGGGGTGGTCATTGCAGATCAGCGCCAGGCGCCGACGCTGCTCGTCGACCTTGCCGCGCACCGCCTGCAGCTTGTCGTTGGTGTCTATCAGTTGCTGGGTCGTCTTCTCGTACTTGACGATCTCGACGAAGCGGGGATCGACGTCAGCGGGCTGCGCCACGGTATCGGCTTGACGGGCACCGCAAGCACTGAGGCCCACCAGGGCGACGCCCAGGAGGAACGGAGAAGTCGACGAATGACGCATCTTTGACACCTGTAAAGGGAAACAACGCTGTACATGATAACTCGGCGCTCTGGGTTTGGACAGGCGCGTTGAGCCAACATTGGGCTTTCGGGTAGAGTCGAAGGCGTGTGGGGCCCCGGAACCTCGCACAGCACATCGGGTGGGCTAACGCCCCGGAATTATCCGAATCTCGATGAGAATATGGAGCCTCGAGCTCCTCACCAGTGAATGCCTCTCGTGTGGCTGGTCAATCGCGACCCTGACCAGATCCCAGAGGCGCCGGTGGTTACCGGAGGAGGGCAAGCAAATATGCACAAACTCACGAACCTCATGGAGGCGACGCTCTAAGGTCCAGCCGAAGAGTCGTTCTCTTTGAGGATGACCGACGAGACCGGGCGGCTCGCCGCTTGGCTGCTTGTTCAAACTTCGGAAACGGCGTGGCTTCGGCTGCGCCGTTTTTCTTTCGGACCTGCCTCGACTTGGGCCTGCCTCGACTCGGACCTGACTGGCCTGCGAACGCGATCAGGGCCCCGGGGTGCGCGGGTGAGGAATGGACGGCTTGTTTTATAGAATATGAGGGTCAGCGGTGATTCTCTAGAGCCCTCCGAAACGCGTCTACAGCAAGATCATGACGGGCTCTTCTTGCGACCGCCGAGCAGGCTGACGTCAGATGGCGTGGGCACAGGGTCGACGCCGCCCAAATTCCAGGGGTGACAGCTGCAGATGCGGCGCACCGTCAAGCACGTGCCCGTCAGCGCGTTATGCGTCTGCAGGGCCTCAAGCGCGAACGCGCTGCACGTCGGGTAGAACCGACACGACGGGGGCGTCAGCGGCGAGATGAACCGCCGATAAAACCGCACCATCGCCATGAGTAGCCATCGCATGCCGGCATGGTAGTGCGTCGCCACGGTCGACGCGACCGGGTAGGTTGCCAGACAGCAGAACGGAGACCCATGCGCCCGCCCATCGAGAACGCCATCGCCGTCGTCACGGGTGCCTCATCGGGCATCGGAGAGGCCTTGGCTCGCCAGCTCGCGCCCCGCGTCAGCACGTTGATCCTCGTCGCGCGTCGCAAGGCGCGCCTCGACGCGTTGGCGGCGGAGTTGACCGCCAACCGGCCCGAATTGACGGTGCGGGTCGAGCCTTGCGACCTGTCGCAGGCGACCCAAATCGACGATCTGCTCGGGCGGCTCGGTCGCGTCGACATCTTGGTGAACAACGCGGGCCTGGGCGTCATCGCGCTCTTTGAGCGATCCGAGTTTGCCAAGCTCGACACGATGATGCGCGTCAACATGCTGGGCCTGGTGCAGCTGACCCGCGGCGTGCTCGACGGCATGCTCGAGCGCAAGGCGGGCGGCATCCTCAACATCAGCTCCAGCGCGGGCATCGCCTGGGTGCCCGGCATCGCGGCCTACGCCGGCACCAAGCACTTCGTCACCGCGTTCAGCGAAGCCCTGGGCCTGGAGCTGGTCGGGACGGGCGTCACCGTCACCCAGGTGTGCCCGGGCCCGGTGGCGACGGAGTTCGAGTCGGTGGCCGGCAACCCGACGGGCATGGAGGCGCCCACGCTGCTGGAGTTGACCGCGGAGCAATGCGCGCGCTCGGCCCTCAAGGGCTTCGCGGAGGGCAGGGCGCTCGTGATCCCCGGCGGCTGGATGAAGGTCTTGATGGGGGTAGCGCGGATCAGTCCGCGCTGGATGCACCGCTTGGCGATGCGGCGCTTTGGTCGCTTCTTGCGTAAGAAGCCTGCCTAAGCGCGGTGGAGTACTCGAGTCGCGCGCTATCGAGTCGCGCGCTATCGAGTCGCGCGCTATCGAGTCGCGCGGCCAGGGGTGCCCGAGCCGCCGTCGCCGTAGCTGTCTCGGCCGCCGACCCAGCCCGCGCCGACGTTATTGTCGCCGGCCGGCTCGAGCAGCTCAGCCGCTTGGCCAGGCGCCCGATCGGGCCAGCCGTCTTCGCCGCCGGGGGCGTAGCGCACCTGATCGACCAGGTCGCCGTTCGCGTCAAAGACCAAGATCGAGCCGTAGCCGTTGGGCAAGAAGAGCTCGCCCATGTCGCCGTCGGCCGGCACGCCGCCGTTCTCGCCGCGGTTCACGCTGCGCGCCCGCACGTGATAGGCCCGCGCCGCGATGTTGCCAGCGAGCTCTGCCCGGTTGCCGGCGCAGTCCTGCATCCACCAGCCGGTCACGTTGAGCGGCTGCGGGTTCGGATTATAAATCTCGACATACTCGCGCAGCGTGTCGTCGCCCGACGGGTTGTTCTGGAACTCGGTGACGATCAGCTGACCGCCCTCGGGATCTTCGGGGGTGACCGGGCAGTCGTCGGCTTCGCACTTGTCGGGCAGGCCGCCGCAGGCGACCGCGTCGATGTCGGCGTCGCCGCGCGGGAAGAGCTTTTGGTGCTCGAAGCTGTAGTGCAGCACGCCGCGCACGCGGATGATCACGTCGCTGCGCGCCGGGGTGTAGTCGAAGTCAGACTCGCTGCCGACGCGCAGGTTGCCCGAGACGATGAACATGCCGAAGTCGCGGGGGCAGTCGGGCGCCGTGTTGAGCACGCGGGTCGACGGGACCTCGACGAGGACCGACTCCATCTGCTCGACCAAGTCGCCGCCGTCGGCGATGCGGGCCGGGTCGTTGATGATGATCGGGTCGGGTACGGGCGACATGCCGACGATCGTGATGCCGCTCGGGTCGGGCACCAGCTCGGTCAGCGTGAAGAACTCGATGAGGCTGCCTTCGACCCGCACCAGCGTGCCGGGCACCAGGGCGTCTTGCAGCTCACGTCGCTGGTTGTAGACCCACAACGCGCTGAACGCGCCGCCCTCGGGATCTTGAATCGTGAAGGCGTCGCCAAAGACCGCCGTCACGACCGCCTCTTCGATGACCACCGGCGTGCCGGGCAGACGCTCGGGGTAGGCCTGCCAGTCCGGGCACCGCTGATCGCGCAGATCGCGAATGCGAATCGGGCCGCCCTGGCGGCAGCGCGCGGTCATGTCGATGGGCGCCTGGTCGGGCGGCATCGGCACGTTCTGACACGCCGGCTCGATGCTGCTGTCGGGCATTGGTGCTGCGTCGATGACCCGCATGTCGTCGGTCGCGGCGTCTATCTCGGGCTCGATGCCTTGATCGAGCGGGCCGAGGTCGACGACTGCGTCCCGAATACGGCGCATATCCTCTGTGGTGGCGTCACTGTCGACGGGATCGCTCCCCGATGTGTCGTCACAAGCACTGAGGAGCCCGAAGGCGGCGAGGATGCTGATTTGAAGTCTCCACATGGCCGCGGACCTTAAAGAAACAGACCGCTGACCTCAAGTGACGCTTTGGTGCCCAAACCCCAAGCCGGCCCCAAAGTCGATCCTCCAGCCCCATCAGCGACGTTGTTCTGACCGCACTGTGCGACGTAGTTTGGCGAAGAAAACGCGAGGAGAGACTGCGATGCGGGCCTGGATGATTGGCGTATTGGCGGCGGCTACAATAGTCGCGTGCGATGACTCGGGCAGCGATGGCGCGGGCGGCGCGGGCGGCGAAGGCGGCGCGGGCGCACAGGGCGGCGCGGGTGGCGGCGTCAATATGGACATGTCGCTCGGCGACGCCACCCCACCGGGCGACATGGGCGTCGCGGGGGACGCCGGCGGCGAGTTGGACATGCTCGTCGATCCGTCTTCGGACGGCTTTTTATTCGTCGATGCGGCACCGCCGCCCCCGCTGGGCCCGCCCGATGAGGTGTGGCGGGTCTTCGCCGGCTTCAACGACTTCACGCCGCTGCTCCTCGGGTTCAACGTGGAGTTGGAAGAGGAAGTGCGCGATCAGGTCGTCACCTGGACGCTGCCCCGCACCGGATGGCAGACGTCGGTCGTGGTGCTGCACGGCGCCGAGTGGCAGCCCGAAGGGCCGCCATACCTCCTGCTGCGTGGCGTCGAGCCGTTCCGCGATCGCGTCGTCGTGGATCTCGAGTCGGTCACGCCCGCCAACGGCATCTGGTCGCCCTATCCGCGGGGCTCCATCTGGCGCGCGACGCTGCCCGCCGATTTATTTGGCGAGGCGCCTGATGGGGTGTGGTCGATTCAGGCCGTGGTCGATGAGAACGTGGGCAAGGCCACCGAGTTTGAGTTGGCCGAGCTGACGCCCGAGCTCGATCCGTTCACCGCGGTCGACCCGTGGGGCATCATCGTCGACCGCGACCTGTCGGAGCTGACGGTGGCCTACGACGGCACGTTCTCGATCAGCTTTACCCGCGAGCCCAACGGCGTGCCCGACCTCAACGAAGCGCTGGGCGCCATCGGCCTGTTGGGCGGCGACGCGGCCTTCAACGCGGCCGCGCTCGATCTGTTCTACGGGATCTTCAAAGCGCAGCTGCACGAGTTCTTCCTGCTCGACATCGCGACCGGTGGTCAGCAGCCCGGCAGCGTGCCGATCAGCATCGCGCTGAACAGCGACGCCGACGCGCCGCCCGTCGAGGAGTGGGCGATGCTGGGCTGGTCGCGCATTGGACTCGGTGGGCCGCCGCCACCCGACGACGCGGGCCTGTTTGGCCGCGCGCGCCTCGACTGGAACAACCAGACCGCCGACGACAACACCATCCCGGGCCTGGGCATCTTCACCACGACCTTCGTCAGGGTCGCGCTGACGAGCACCATCATCACGACGCTGCTGGTCGACTATATCGCCGAAGCGGGCGGCGAGCCCTTCGGGAGCGTGGCCGGAGACGAAGCGCTCCTCGACATCGCGGTGCCGCTCGATCAGGTGCCCGAAGCCCAACGACGCCGCGCCCAGCGGTTTCGCTTCCTGCTTGAGAACTTCAGCTTGGCGGTCGCGGCGGTCATGGCGCACGAGATTGGCCACTCGCTGGGCCTGGTCAAAGAGGGGGTGCCGCCGGCGGGCATGCTGGCCGGCGTCGAAGGTGCCTGGGCCGTGCAGGTCGTCGCAGGCGGTCACTTGGACACCCCAGGCTTCAACCTGATGCAGCCGGGTGCGGCGTTCAGCTTCTCCGACGTGCTGCGCTCACGCCCGGCATTCAGCTCGATTTGCCTGGCCTATCTGCGGGGTCAGATCATCTTGCGGCCCTGAGTTATCTGCCTCGCGCTGCAGAAATGAGTCAAACCGGCGCCGCAGGCGTCGCTCAGCAACATTCGCGTCTGTTATCAGATGGGTGGGTGTTGTGTGTCCTTCTTATGGCACCTGGGCTGACGGCGTTGCGGGCTGATGGCCGGTCGGCTTATGGCCTTTCGTTCTTATGGCATGTCGCTCTCAGCGCATGCCGAACTCACAGCGGGCCTGCCCTTGCGCCGCATCCAACGGCGCGGCGGCAGACTGCACGCCCAGCAGGAGTAAGCCCATGTCGCGATCCGTTCGAGCGCCGGCTCGAGCACCCGACGAGGCACCACGATTGGAACAGCGACGACGCGCGGTTGGTTGACGGAGGCGGATGGCGGATGGCCGCGCCCCAAAGCTGCTCTCACCCGAGCAAAACCAGGCGGTGCATCTCGAGGGGCGCCGTGGGTTCGACTCCCACCCTGGCGCCAGCAAGACCGCAGACTCGGCTCGACGATCGTTCGACTCGACGCCCGATCCTCAGGCCCCCATGCCTGCCCGCGACGCAGCTAAGATCGACTGCGCGAGACCAAGACGACACCCGGAGACGCAATGCACACGCAAACGACACAATCCGAGCATCGCGCCCTGATGGCGCGTGAAAATTCACCCGTCGCCGGTTCGCTCGAACCGCCGTTCTGGCTATGGAAGCTTCAGGGTGTCCAGGTACGCGGCGAGACGCGCTTCGTTGGCTTGGCGGATCAACTGCCAAAGCCGTCCGCGGTCGGCCGCCGGGCATTCGTCCGTCAGCGCGCCGATCTCGCCGGCGGGATCGGCGAACATCCGGACGGCCAGCAAGCGGCCCGCGGTTTGCGGGATGATGCTGCCGTCGTCGATGCCAGCGAGCACCGCCATGATCTCCGCTTCGCCCTCGATGAGCATCTTCGCGACATAGCGAATTTGCCGTTGCTTGGCGCCGCTGGCCTTGAGCCGGCGGGCCACGTCGAGGGCGTGCACGAGGTCGGGGACGAAGTCAAAAGCGGTGAGGGCCTCCTCGGGGAGCGTGGCGAGTCGCAGCGCGAGGGCGACTCGGCCCTCGACGATAGCGCGCTTCGCCATTCGCAACTCCCCGCGCGTCGGCCCGAGGTCGAGCTCGTCGTCGACCCCCATGTCAGGCGTCGCGGGGGGCGGCGTGGAGGACTCATCTTCTCGTCGGGGTTTCTGTCTGACCATAACGTGCAGTATATCTGACCGCCGCCGGCAGCGCCCGATAAGATCGCGGACCCTGTTGGCACGATGATACCGGCCCCGCATTGCGTGCGGGTCTGGTACAACCCGACGATCGGAGGTAGACGATGCGCATTTGGATCCCCTTGCTTTGGCTCGCCCTCTGGGCCAGCCCGGCCGTCGCGGTGGAGCCGCTCGCCGCCGCCGGTCCGCTGACGGCCGCTCAAAAGGCCATCTTTGATGGCGTGCCTGAAGACACCGCGCCCGAGAAGCTCAACGCCACCCGCGCCGATCTCGAAGGCCGGCACTATCTGACCTGCGACGAGATCTGGCTCGACAAGTGGTACGAGCGCGTCAAGGACATGGGCGGCAGCTACACGGGCGTGGGCACCGATCAGGCGTACACGTTCATCGGCTGGATGAAGCCCAAGATCGCCTGGATGACCGACTACGATCCGTGGGTCAAGCGCATGCATCAGTCGTACGCGGTCTTCTTCACCCAGGCCGAGAACATCGATCAGTTCCTCGCGCTG
>JBNMOZ010000084.1:0-13379 GCA_051276005.1 Bradymonadia bacterium
GGTGAGGCCCGCGGTGACCTTACCGGCGCTCTCTTCGAGGCCCAGCTCGCGGCGCCGACGTGCGCTGGCCGCGTATTCGCGCAGCGTGCGGCCCAGGCTGGCGCCCATCGTGGCCGACTGGATGATGATGTTGGTCAGGTTGCGCATCTCGTCCGAGGTGATGCGATCGCCCAGCTTGCGAAACGACGCCGAGATGGTCAGGCCGGCGCGCAGCTCGGCGACGACGACGGACAGCTCCTCAGCCATCTCGGGGTCGCTGTAGCCGCTCTCCTGGGCTACGCGATCCATCGCCTGCTCCAGGTTGAGGCCGGCCTCCATACAGGTCACCAGCAGATCGAGCGTGG
This sequence comes from Bradymonadia bacterium, assembly GCA_051276005.1. GTDB lineage: Bacteria > Myxococcota_A > Bradymonadia > UBA7976 > UBA1532 > JBNMOZ01. The sequence continues at coordinate 345 of JBNMOZ010000084.1, forward strand.
GTGGCAGCGAGCGCGCCAGCTTCTCCTGTCGCGCCGACGTCTTCATGCGCAGCCACAGGTTAGGGCCGTACAGACCCAGCGCCGCGAGGATCGAGCCGAAGATCAGCAGCTCACCGCCCGCGCCCATCGTCAGCACCAGCACGATGAAGACGGCCAGCGAGGCCATCAGCCAGGTGATGCGCAAGGCGCTGAAGCGATCGACCGCCTCAGGCGTCCGCAGCCCGGCCCGCGCCAAGGAGCGGCGCAGCTCGCCCAGCTCATCCATGGTCTTGGGCCGCAAGGCGCTCGCGAACAGGCCCACCCTCATGCCCCGTCGATGGGCCGCGTTGGCGTCTTCGGCCTCGGACTCGGCGGCGATGCGATCGCGATCTGAGAGGGCCTCCAAGTGCGCGGCGTAGAACGCCCGACCGGCGAAGATCGCGGCCATGCACATCAACAAGCTCGAGACGACGAGCGCGATCATAAGGATTTGAGGGTCCATCAGTTCGCCCTCAAGTTTCCGGGTTGATCAAGCGGCGGATCCACAACATGCCGAGCACATAGAGCGTGAGCGCGGCGAGGGCCATGCCCTGCCCCAACGGATCTTCGAGCAGCTTGCCGATGTAGGTCGGGTCGGCGAACCAGGCGAGCACCACGAAGACGACCGGCAGCCCGCCGAGCATGCGGCTGCTTGATCGACCCTCGGCGGTCATCGCCTGCAACTTGCGCTCGTACTGGGTCTGCTGGCGCATGGTGTCGATGATGCTCTCGAGCACCTCGATCAGGTTGCCGCCGGTCTGTCGCAGCACGAGCACCGAGACGACGAAAGTGCGCAGGGGGCGCACGTCGCTGAGGCGCTCGGCCATGTTGACGAGGGCCATCTCGAGCGGGCGACCCAGCTCGGTCTCTTCGGAGACGCGGGTAAACTCTCCGCCCACCGGATCATCGAGTTGGCTCGCTGTGAGGCGAATCGTCTGCTCCAAAGACTGACCGGCGCGCAACGAGATGGTCATCACCTCGAGGGCCTCGGGCAGCTGCTCGCTGATGCGTCGGATGCGCTGGCTGCGGCGTCGAAGCAGAAACATCCACATGAACAGCGGCGTGAGCACCGCCGACAAGAACAGGGCCGCGCCCAGGTCTTTGAGCAGCAACAGGAGGATGAGAAAACTCAGGCCCGTGAACAGGACGAGCCGGCTGACGAAGCCGCCCGTGTCCATGGTGTTGCCGCCCTCTTCGAGCAGCTTGACCAGGGCGCCGGTCTGCTCGCCGCGCAGCAGCGCGTTGGCCTGCATCATCGACTCGTCGGTGCCGAGGCGCTCAGCCAGAACGGCCTCGCGGGCCGAGCGCTTGCTCGATCGCAGCAGCCAGACCGCCATGAGCACGCAGAAGATGGCCATGCCGGCGCAGAGGGCGAGGAGGCTCATGCGCGCGGCCGCTTCAGCGCGCCGAATTGATAGAATCGCTCGAGCAGGATCGACGGCGAGACATAGGCGTGCTGGCCTTGGATGACGCCCTCTTCGTCGACGCCGGTGCGGTTGTAGACGAAGATGTCAGCGGTCTCGACGCGGTGCGCGTCGACGCCAACCAGCTCACTGATGCTCGTGATCTTGCGTTGCCCGTCGGGCATGCGCATGGCCTGCACGACCACGTGCAAGGAGCGCCCGACGATCGACGCCAAGGCGTCCTGTTCGAGGCGGGCGCCCGCCATGGTGATCATCGTCATCAGCCGCTGCATCGCGTCTTCAGCAGAGTTGGCGTGCAGGGTGCCCATCGAGCCTTCATGACCGGTGTTCATGGCCTGCAGCATGTCGAGGGCCTCGCCCCCACGCACCTCGCCCACGATGATGCGGTCGGGCCGCATGCGCAGGGCGTTCTTCATCAAGTCGCCGATGGTGATCGCGCCGCGGCCTTCGATGTTGGGCGGCCGGCTCTCGAGGCGCACGGTATGCGGCTGCTGCAAGCGCAGCTCGGCGGAGTCTTCGAGCGTGATGATGCGCTCGGTGTTCGGGATGAAGCCGCTCAGCGCGTTGAGCAGCGTCGTCTTGCCGGCGCCGGTGCCCCCGCTGATCAGGATGTTGCACTTCGAGCGCACGGCCGCCTTGAGGTAGTTCATCATCTCGGGCGTCAGGGCGCCGAAGTCGACGAGCTGCTGAGGCGTCAGCGGATTTGCGCCAAAGCGCCGAATGCTCAGGGCCGCGCCATCGAGGGCCAGCGGCGGGATGATCGCGTTGACGCGGCTGCCGTCGGCCAGGCGGGCGTCGACCATCGGTGACGCCTCGTCGATGCGCCGCCCGACCCTGCCGACGATGCGGCTGATGGTGTTGACGAGGTGCGCGTTGTCGCGAAACCGCGCCTCGACCTGGCTGAGCTTGCCGCGGCGCTCGACGTAGATGGTGTCGGGCCCGTTGACCAGAATATCGCTGATGGCGTCGTCGGCGAGCAGCGCTTCGAGCGGCCCCAAGCCGGTGATCTCGTCGAGCACACCGACGATGATGCCCTCGCGCTCGACGCTGGACAGGTTGATGCCCTCGGCGTGCACCATGCGCTCGACGATGTCGCGCAGGCGCGTGCGCAGCTGATCGTGATCGAGCTGCGAGACCGCCACCACGTCGATGCGATCGATGAGCTGCTGGTGCATGCGGCGCCGCAGGTCGTCGAGGTTGCGCGACTGTGGGGTCTTCTCGCCACCGGAGTTGAGTCGGTCGATGAGGCTACGCGTCGCCATCAGCTATCTCCCAGCGTTCTCTGCGATCGGCTATCGGCCATCCGCTATCTCCCAAACAAGCGGGCGAAGAAGCTGCCCGCTCGTTTGTCTTCGGGCAGCTCGCCCAGCATGCGCGTGAGGCCGTCGATGTCGCGCGTCAGCCCGGCTGTGGGCTTGAGCTCGCTGACCATCACCCCCTGATTGAGCGCATCTTCCATCAGGCGGAAGTCGTTGCGCACCACCGCGTCGACGTGTTGACCGAGGGCCTGATGGATGGCCTCGAGCGTCACGGGCGCCTTATGATGGTAGCGGTTGATCAGGATCTTGATGCGGTCGGGGCCATAGCCCAATCGGCGGAAGATGCGCAGCGAGCGCGCCGCGGCGCGGATCGACGGCACGTCCTGGGTCGCACAGATGACGATCGTATGGGCCAGATCCATCGTGGCGACGGCGTCGTCGCTGAAGTCGCGCAGCCCGTCGACCAAGATGAACTCGAACGTCTGGCCGAGGGCGTCGAAGAAGCGCGGCAGGCGATCGGGGGTGATCGCGCCCAGCTCTTCGATGCGATCGCCCTGGGCGATCATGCACAGGCCGGTCGGGTGGCGATCGAGGCCGGACTCAATGGGACCATCGATAGCCATATGCGCCTCGGCGACCAGCTCGGCGACGCTGCGCTCGGGCTTCACGTTGAGGCTGACCGGCACGGCGCCCAGCTGCAGGTCCATGTCGACGATGACGGTGCTGCGGCCGTATTGCGCCAGCAGCCCGCCCACGTTGATGGCCAGCGAGGTGGCGCCCATGCCGCCCTTGGGGCCGAAGAAGACGATGCACTTCGACTGCACCATCTCGAGCTGTGGGGCCGCGGTGATCAGGTCGGCCTGCTCGGCCTGCTCGCGCTCGCGCTCGATGTCGGCGAGGCGGACGATGGCCGTCTCGCTGCTCAGCTGCTTGGGTCGACGCTGCTGCTGCTCGAGATCTTCGAGCCGCGTGATGAACGTCGAGCTGCGCTTGTCGCCGAAGCCGGCCCGGCTCAGGCTCGGTCGGTCAGAGAACTCAGATGAGCCTTGCGGCGCGGGCGGTGGTGCGGGGCGACGTCCACTCATCGCCAGAACCCGATGGCCCCCACCGGGCCGCGCTTGGAGCCGCGTACACGGGCCTTCAATCCAGGCACTCCCTTCGGGGCGGATTTCATGTCGCCGACCTTCGCGCTGCGCGGATTCAGGCTGCGCGGATTCAGGCTGCGCGGATTCAAGCTGCCCATCGGCTCACCGCGGCGAAGACGCGCCTTGGTGCCGTTGGCCTCATGCACGTTGAGCAAGAACAGCTCCAAATCGGTGGGGTCGGAGATCTTGTCCTGACCGGGCAGCGGCGGCACGGCGTCGGCGTCCATGGGATCGACCAGCGTCGCGGTGACCACGATGACCAGCTCGGTCTCCTTGCGGCTGTACTCTTTGCTCGAGAACAGCGCGCCCAGGATCGGGATGTCGCCGAAGCCGGGAACCTTGCGCACGATGTTGGTCATCTCGCTCGACAGCAGGCCGGCGATGGCGAAGCTCTGGCCGTCGCGCAGGCGCACGGTCGTCTGGCTGGAGCGGGTCGTCAGCGCGGGCACCCGGAAACCATCGAGGTTGATGGCCAGCGAAGAGTCAGGCGCCGAGACCGAGACGCCCGCGTTGAGCTGGATCGTGCTGTCGGCGAGCACCGTCGGCGTGAAGGCGAGCTGGATACCGAACCGCTTGAATTGAATGGTGACCTGCTGCAGGCCGCTGGGCACCGCGATGGGCAGCTCGCCGCCCGCGAGGAACTCAGCCTTCTCGCCGCTCATGGCCACCAACGTGGGCTGGGCGAGGGTCTTGGCGAGCAGACGCTCGGCCAAGATGTTCAGCGTGGCGGAGAACGGGAAGACCCCGCTGCGCATGCCGAAGAAGATGGCGCCCATGGGCGTGTTATTGCCCGAGTTGGGGTTGAAGCGCCCCGCCGGCTGGCCGGGCACGATCGACTGCGGGGTGCCGTTGGGGCCCGACCCAAAGCGGGGGTTCGCGTCGATGACCGCGCCCTGGCCCAGCGCCGTGCCGAACTGGCCGCCAGCCGAGCCGCCGACGAAGTTGACGCCCATCTCACGCAGCGAGCTGCGCTGCACCTCGGCGAAGGTCACCTCGAGCTGCACCTGCTGGCGACCCTTGACGCGCAGCAGGTTGATCACGTTGGGCTGCACGCCCAGCGCCGCGATGGACGGGCTGGTCAAGTAGCCCAGCGTCACGGCCTCGGCCTGGGTCACGATCGGGGCCGAGCTGACGGTGCCGACGAGCACCAGGGCGCCGCCCACAGCGCGGGCCTCGATGTCTTCATTGGCGAACAACCGCGCCAGCTCGCTCTGGATCGCCCGCGCCGGCAGCGTGACCTTGATCAGATAGGTGAACGGCCGCGCGCTGCCCGAACCCGACAAGATCAGGTTCGTCTCGCCGACCTTGCGGCCGATGACGAGCAGGCCGCCGCCCGCCGCCGAGACATCAGCGATGCCCGGATCGGTGAGGGTGACGCGGCCAGCGGCGCGCACGCGCACGACGGTCGAGCCGCCCAAGGACACCTCGATGACGCGATCCGCGTCGCGGTCCTTCTCGGCATGCGCGGGGGTCGGCAGGGCGAGGGTCAGCGTGGCGACGGTCAGGCAGCCGAGCGCCTGCAGGGCACGAAGAAAAGACACTAATTGCCCCCGAGGTTGATGACTTTGGTGCCGCCGGCGCCGCTGCGTGATCCCGATTCGGACTTCGCTTTGCGCTGGCCGCGCTTTGTGCGCAAGCGCCGACGCGGCCGGCGACGCCGTTTGACGGGCTCATTCTCGGCGGCCAGCGCAGCCGCCTTCGCAGCCGCGAGCGCCGCCTCGGCCTCTTCGACGTCCTCAGGATCGGCCTGCCCGAGCAGGGCCAACGGGTCGATGCCGAGGGTCTCGACGACGCCTTCGTCGCGGGTGTTGCGCAGCAGCAGGTCGACCTTGCCCTCGCGGCTCGCCAGCGCCAGGACTTCGCCTTGCTCGGGCGTCACCAACAGCGTCACGACCGACTTGCCGACGCGGTTCTTCTTCTTGCCGTCGTCGACCATCTGATCGGCGTCGACCTTGCCGTCGACGGCGAGCACCGGCACGCGCTGGAGCACGAGCTTGGTGTACGTGCGGCGATCGACCTTGTTGTTGATGGTGGTCATCACGTCGACGTTCGCGCCGGGATAGACCAGCCGCGCGTCGGCGATCCAGCGATCGACGGGCACCGGGAAGCCGCGATAGTTGATGGGCACCAGCGAGGCCATGCCCGTGCCCTGCCCCGCAGCCGAGAGCCGCTGCTTGAGGATCGGCTCACCCTTGTAGATTTTGCCGACCGGCACGCGGGCCTTGATGCCCAGCAGCTCGTCGAGGGCCGAGAACGAGCCGTCGGGGATCGACGACTTGGGCCACTGCACGACCTTGAGCATGTCGTCGTTGAGGCGCTTGGAGGCCGGGATATCGGCCTTGGCGACCACCACCGACGCGAGCTCTTCGTTCGCGTATCGGGTGCCGCCGATCATCTTTGAGAGCAGCACCGCAGTGATGATGCTCAAGACCAACGCGACCAGCGTAAAGCCCAAAGCACCAAGCCTCGACGCCTTCGCAGCGCTCTTCTTTGCCGACATTCTTCCTCCAGCGCTCGACCGACGAGACCGTCAGCGGCGCGGCATGACCGAGTTGGCCGTCAGGAGCAGTTGATGGTCTGCGCCGTTTCGGGCCAGAAACCGCGCCCAGGGTCCGCCAACATAGTCGCATACAAGGTTGACGCCCAACACCTGCACCCCGTCGAGGTCTTGTTCTTGGGTGTCGATCACGAAATCAGCGCAGGACGTCGGCGCGTCTCGCCCGTCAAATGCGGTGCGTAACTGCGCGCTGATGCAGGCGTCTGTGGTGGCGGGGTTGGCCAGCGCGCAGATGCGGGCGGCGCGGCTCGCGGCCGACGTAATTGTGTGCCGCACGATCATCGCGTGACCAAAGTTGAGCAAGACCGAGAGGAGGAACGTGAGCACGATGAGGCTCAGCGCCGTCTCGATGGCCGCTGAACCGCGTTGCCGGCGCCGGGGGTGGAGTCGGGTCCGCCTCGGGTGGGTCCACTTCATTCGATGGCCTCCTTCAAGGTACAGATCAGATGACCAGCGCCAAAACCGCGCCGAGCCCGAAGGCGACGGCCATCGGCACATGCTGGCGCGCGGTCCGATCCGGCTCGACCTGCGGCATCGTCTGCGTGACGATCGCCGCCTTGACCGAGGCTGAAACACGAGCACGCGTCTCGCGATCGCGCAGCAGCATGAGTCCGCCCAGCAGACCGCCGATCACCACCCCAAACCCGAAGGCCCAAGCGATGCTCGCCGGTCCAAGCCAGGCGCCGAGCGCGATCACCAGCTTGGCGTCGCCACCGCGATAGAGCCGCAGCGCGAAGGGCAGCACGATCAGCGCGAAGCCGACCGCGATCCCCAGCCCGCCCTGAAGCAGACCATGCCAGCCGCCATGCCAGCCTTGCGCGCCCAGCCCCGTCAGCGCGATGGCAAAGTTGAGCGCGTTGGGCACCCGACGGGCACGGACATCCCAGATGGCCGCCGCGATCAGACCGACGCCCAGCAGCGCCCACCACACCAGCGCAACACCCAAGAGCGGCGCGTCGGTGATCAGTTGCCCGAGATCGAGTCAGCCGCGCGGCCCAGCATGTCCGAGATGCTGTCGCGGAACACCACCAGGGTGCCAATCAGCGCGACACCAACGATGGCGGCGATGATCGCGTACTCGACGGCCGTGGCGGCGTCGTCTTCGTGGCGCAGACGGGTCAGCAGGTTACGCATGGGAACTCCTCTTCGAAATATGCCGTATTCGGCACGCCGGTTTGCGAATCACAGCCGCCGCATCGCCCGTCTGAGGGCGCCAGCGCGCGGTGTGCAGACGCAGTCTAGCAAGCGCCGCTCCGGGCGCGCCAGTTGGGGGATTGATTGACGGGGAATACTCGGTGGGACAGGCGCTGGGGCCTGCCAAACTGTCGGGTCGCGACCACGCTGGGTGACGACTGACCCGGCCAGTTGAGGTCACGCGCTGGCGACAGGTGTCTCCGGCGCGTCGCCGTCTTCGGTGTCGTATGCGCTGAGGTCGGGCGGGTTGAGGAGCGCCCAGACGCCGCCGATGGCCACATACAAGATGAGCAGGCCGAGCATGTACTCGGGCAGCAGCATCATGGCCGTACACGCGTAGACCGCGACGATGTTGACCACCTGGAAGATGTTAAAGATCACTTTCTTACGCGGCTTGAGCTTGGGCAGCTTGATGTTGCTGACCAGCGCGACCCCGCAGACGATGAGCGCGGCGGGCAGCACGCGCAGAAAGTCAGGGTGCGCGCTGAAGTACTTGTCCCAGGTCAGAAACGCCGAGGCCAAGAAGGCGCCGCAGAGCGTGCTGGGGATGCCGTAGAAGATGTTCTCGCCGCCGGGCGGATCGCTGATGTTGAACCGGCACAACCGCATCGCGGTGGCGACGACGAAGATGCCGCACGCCATCATCAAGAACAGCTTGCGGTTCTCGCCCATCGTCTCCTGCAGCCGGAAGTACACCAGGGCCGCCGGCGAGATGCCGAAGACAACGAAGTCGGCGAAGGAGTCGAACTCCATGCCGAAGTCGCTCGAGGCGTTGAAAAGTCGCGCCGAAGTGCCATCGAGCTTGTCGAGGAGCACGCCCCAGAGGATCATCCACGCCGCCAGCGTGAAGTTGCCCGCGGCCGAGGTCATGATGGACGCGAGGCCAAACAACATCGACAGCGCCGTGAAGGCGTTGGGGACGAAGTACTTTGGATGGATCTTGGTCTTGCCGGGTTTGCTCATGACCGGATGGATAGCCGATAGGAGGTCGCGTCGTCTATGAAGTCATCGTTCCCCGAACCCAACGGCGGCGCCTTCGACGCGCACCTGTACACGCTCCTGCACACCGGAAATGACGGCGACGTCGACTTCTATGTCGGGCTGTGTGCCGACGCCCGCAGCGTGCTCGAGTTGGGCTGTGGCGCGGGTCGCATTCTCGCCCAGTTGACCGCGCCCCAGCGCGTCGGCGTCGACCTGCACGCCGCGATGATCGAGCGCGCCCGCGCTGCGGTGCCCGGCGCGGCGCTGCATGTGGGCGACATGCGCACGCTCGATCTGGGCGCGCGCTTTGAGCGGGTCATCCTGCCATACAACACGCTGTACTGCGTGCCGGACGACGCGGGCGCGATCGCCGTGTTGCAGGTCGCGGCGAAGCATCTCGCCCCGGGCGGTCTGATCGCGTTCGACGGCTATCAAGTCAGCACCGACCCCGAAGATTTGACCGACGACGACGCGCCGGAATGGATCGCGACGCTGCACGACGCCGACCGCATCATCGAGGTGTACGAAGAAGATCGGCATTGGCCTGCGCGGCGTGACTGCGCGGTGCGCTACGTCTTCGAATCAGAGGACACCGAGACCGGCAGTACGGCGCGCAGCGAGGACACGTTGCGGCACCATTATCAGCACGCGGAGATGATCTGGGACCTGCTCGCCGATGCCGGGCTGCGGTGCGTGGCGATGTGGGGGGAGTTCGATCAGAGCCCCGTCGAAGACGGCGAGCGGCTGGTGGTGCTCGCGACCCACGCCGAAGACTGAGCTGGGCCGCGGCCCACTGCATCAGCATCGTCAGGCCCGTCAGCGCCGGCGGAACACCACCAGATGATTGTTGGCGGGCATCGCCTCGAGCGCGACGCGGGCCAACCCGGCGTCGCCGGCCAACGCCTCGATCGTCTCGAGGTCACGAACCCCCCACCCCGGGTCTCGGCTTTGAAGGCTCGCGTGGAAGCGCGCGTTAGATTCGCTGTAGGCGCCGCCGATGCGGAAGGGCCCATACAGACAGAAGACGCCGTCTTTGCTGAGCACCCGACCGACGCCGGCGAGCAGCCCCTCGGTCGCAGCCCACGGCGCGATGTGGATCATGTTGGCGCAGTAGACGGCGTCGAAGGGCCCGGCCAGCCTGGCAGGCCATTGCGTCACGTCGAGCTGGACCGCCCGCGCCGCGTTGGGCTGCTGAGCCGTCCACGCGTCGATGCTGCCCAGATGTGATGCGTCGAAGTCGGTCGGAAGGAAGTGCAGGTGCGGCAAGGCCTTGGCGAAGTGCGCCGCGTGCTGGCCGCTGCCACTGGCGACCTCCAGCAGGCGCCCGTTCGCCGGTAAATAGGGACGCAGCGCGGCGAGGACGACGGCCTTGTTGCGCTCGGCCGCCGGCCAATGCTGGGCCTGCGTGGCGGGCTGCGACATGCCTAAATGCCCGACGAGAGGACGAGGGTGGCGGCGGTCAGGATCACGCCGCCGATGGCCGTCTTCTGCCCGCCCCTCGAGACGATCGCCGAGATGAGCCCCAGCAAGCAGGCGCCGCCCAGGACGCCCAAGATGATCTCCATCTCGGCCCGCCCGCCCCGCATGCTCACCTGCACCAGCGCGTAGATGCCACCGGCGATGCTCAGCGACGCCGTGACCTGGCTGAAGGTGTTGAGGCGCGGCTCCTTGCGGCGCGAGCGGGTGCCGAACATGAAGCCGATCAGCAACGGGAGCACGCCGAAGATGCCCGCCATCATGCCGTAAGACGCGGTGGTGTACTTCGCCCCGCGGCTGCCGATCTGGCACTGCGTCGTCTTCAAGCCAGTCGCCGGCTGGCGCGAGGAGGCGCGATGAAATGAGCCGTCGGCGGTGACCGCGCGCTCGCACGCAAAGATCCGTGCGCCGCTCATACCAATCGCGAAAAACGTGACGAAGGCGAGCGCGCCTCCGACGGCGAGCGTGACGACAAACCTCTGCATGGATACTCCCGGATGGTGGCCCAGATGGGCGACACCAGCGTCGATCTTGCTGGGTATGCTGTCAATGAGGGCGCGAGGTCGGGGCGACAGCCCGCGCGTGGCGGGGCTGCTAGAGATGCGGCTCGATGAGGTTTGCGGCTGCGTTGACCCAGGCCGGGTGCGCATTGAGAGAGGGCACAAGCTCGAGCGTCTCGCCGCCGGCTTTCTCAAAGTCTTCAAGCGCGCGCATGCCGATCTCTTCGATCGTCTCGAGGCAGTCGGCGGTGAAGGCCGGGCAGAAGACCGCGATCGACTTGACGCCCTTCTTGCCGAGCGCGGTGACGAGCTCGTCGGTGTACGGCTGGATCCAGGGGGTTCGGCCCAGGCGCGACTGAAAGCAGATCGTGTAGTCGTCTTCGCCGAGTCCGAGGGCGGCGGCGAGCGCCCGCCCGGTCTGCACACACTGGGCGCGATAGCAGTTGCGGTTCGCGTCGACGATGATCTCGCAGCAGTCTGGCTTCTTGAGGCAGTGCTGACCGCTCATGTCGCTCTTGACGCAATGCCGCTCGGGCAGGCCGTGGAAGCTGAAGAGCACATGATCCGGCGCCTGCCTGTCCAGGTGCGCCCGGCCGATGGTCGTCAGCGCCTCGATGAAGCCCGCGTCGTCATAGTACGGCGCAATCACCTGAATCCACGGGGTGTTCCAGTTCTCGCTCGCGACCCGGTAGACCTCCTCGAGGGCCGACCCGGTGCTGCTGCTGGCGTACTGTGGGAACAGGGGGAAGATCACGACGCGATCGCAGCCCTGGGCGCGCAACGCCTCCATGCCGGCCTTGATGGATGGGTTTTGATAGCGCATCGCCAGCAGGATCGGCACGTCGGGGAACCGCGCCTGCAGTTGGGCCGTCAACGCGTCGCCGTAGACCACCAGCGGCGAGCCTTCGGGCAGCCAGACTTGCTGGTAGGCCTCAGCCGACTTGGGCGAACGAAACGGCGCGATGATCAGATTGACGAGCATCCAGCGCCCGACCGCGTTGATGTCGAGCACCCGGGGGTCGCTGAGAAACTCGCGCAGATAGCGGCGTACGGCAGACGTCGTGGGCGCGTCGGGCGTGCCCAGGTTGACGACGAGCACGCCGGTACGCGGGGTGCGTGGTTTGGAAGATGCGGGGGAGGGAGCGGGGGAAGCAGCGGTCACGGTAGTACGATCCGTACGTCAGGGAAGCGCGGGCCTTCGGCGCCGCGAACAAGGCGAGCAATGATCGCCACCAAATCTTCATGCGGCATCTCGGCCGACGGATAGACAACGCCCGTACGCACAGCGGCGTGGGCGTTGACCAACTCATTGAGGCGGGCACCCAGAGCGCTGAGATCGAGGCCGCGATCATCGCGCAAGCCGATGCTCGGCTCGCCCTCGCTGATGACGTTGCCGCCCGCGTCCTTGACGGTGACGTGGAAGCCGAGCTTGCCCACGCGCACGACCAAGACGCCGTCGACGATTTCGCCCAACGGGCCGATTTGCAAAGCGAAGTTTACGCGCCCGAACCCATCGCCCTGCATGACGATGAAGCCCATGGTGCTGGCCCCGGCGAGCTGCGCAGAGAAGGCAAAGCGCAGCACGTCACGCGCGGCGAGCTTGCGATCGAACGCAAAACCCAAAAAACCATTCGACAGGCCGACGCGCTCGAAAGCGGCGCGGACCGGGCGCACGAACTCATGGCCATCCTCAGTCCCGACCACGCTGCTCGTCAGGCGCGCTGATGCGAGCCCGGGTACTTGTCCAGCGCTGAAGACGAGACCTTCCATGCCACCTACGAGATACTTGATCTCGGGTAAGGTTTCGGCCCGCGACGTCTTTGGCAGGCGCACCGAAGTGTCGGTCAGCGTCTGCGTCAGCGTGCCGTCGAAGGTCTGGGGCGCTTCGCTGGGCACCGCCACGGGCGGCGGCTTTGGATCGGCGTTGTCTTTGGTCAAGTACCAGGCTGCGACCCCACCGCCGCCTGCGCCGATGAAGACGACGATGGCGATCAACAGGCCCGCCTTGCCCTTCTTCTTCCGCCGTCGCGTCGCAAACCCGTTCTGGGCGGGCGTCCCGGCGCGGGGCGTCTGCGGACGCTGAGCGCGAGAGGGGTGCTGCATCGACTGCATATCGACCGCCTGGGCCGGTGCGCTGGGCGCGGGCCCCGGCAGCGCAGGCGCCGGCAGCGCAGGCGCCGGCAGCGCAGGCCCCGGCAGCGCAGGCCCCGGCAGCGCAGGCCCCGGCAGCGCGGGTCCAGATGCGTCAGGCACGCCCCACTCGGCCGGATCGAGTTTGCTCACGTCGAGCATCTTTGTCGCGCGCGAGTTCCCCGGCTCGAACATCGGCCGACTATCAGCCGCGCCGCCGACTGGCTTTGGCGTCGCGGGCTGCGGCGTGACGGGCTGCGGCGTCGCGGGCTTCGGCGTGATGGGGCTGACAGACCGCGGCGACGGATCGGTGATCCGCAGCGGCTCGGTCTTCGGCTGTTTCATCATCGG
>JBNMOZ010000085.1:0-13346 GCA_051276005.1 Bradymonadia bacterium
CCGAACGGGTGGGGGCCGACACGCTGCTGTCGCGCATCGTCGCGCTGGTCGCCGACGCGCAGCGCAGCCGCGCGCCGATCCAGAAGGTCGCCGATCGGGTCGCGAAGTGGTTCGTGCCGGCCGTGGTCTTCAGCGCCGTCGCGACCTTCGTGGTGTGGGCGATCTTTGGGCCCGAGCCCGCGATGGCCTACGCGATGGTCAACGCCGTCGCCGTGCTGATCATCGCCTGCCCCTGCGCGTTGGGCCTCGCCACGCCCATGTCGATCATGGTCGCGACTGGCCGGGCCGCGAAGGCCGGGGTGCTGTTCAAGAGCGCCGAAGCCATCGAGCAGCTGCACTCGGTCGACACGCTGGTGGTCGACAAGACCGGCACCCTCACCGCGGGCAAGCCGACGCTGGTGAGCGTTGAGCCGGCTGACGGCGTCGACGACGCGGCGCTCTTGGCCTGGGCCAGCGCGTTGGAGCGGCCCAGCGAGCACCCGCTGGCCGAGGCCATCGTGCGGGGCGCCGAGGCGCGCGGGGTGGCGTCGAGCGCCATCGCCGACTTTGAGTCTGTGACGGGCAAGGGCGTGCGCGGGGTGGTCGACGGCGCCGCCGTGGGCATCGGGAATCGGGCCATGATGGCCGAGTTAGGGGTCGATCCCGGCGCCGCCGAAGAGCGCGCGGAGGCGTTGCGGGCAGAGGGCCAGACGGTCATGTTCCTGGCGCGGGCCGGGCGGTTCGCGGGCCTGATCGGGGTCGCAGATCCCATCAAAGACACCACCGCCGAGGCGCTCAAGGCCCTGCGCGCCGAGGGGTTGCGCATCGTCATGCTCACCGGCGACAGCGCCACGACCGCGCAGGCCGTCGCCCGCCAGCTGGGCATCGACGAGGTGATCGCCGAGGTGCTGCCCGAGGAGAAGGCCGAGGCGATCAAGCGTCTGCAGGCCGAAGGGCGCGTCGTCGCGATGGCGGGCGATGGCGTCAATGACGCGCCGGCGTTGGCGCTGGCCCATGTGGGCATCGCGATGGGCACGGGCGCCGACGTGGCGATGCAGAGCGCGGGCATCACGCTGGTCAAGGGCGACCTGCGGGGCATCCTGCGGGCGCTGCGGTTGAGCCGCGCGACCATGACCAACATTCGGCAGAACCTGGTCTTCGCGTTCGCCTATAACGCAGCCGGGATCCCCATCGCCGCGGGCCTGCTGTATCCGTTCTTTGGCCTGCTGCTCAGCCCGATGATCGCGGCGGGGGCCATGAGCCTCAGCTCGGTCTCGGTCATCGGCAACGCGCTGCGCCTGCGCGCGGTCGATCTGGACTGACCCTGACCTGGACCGACCCGGACCGACCCACCACATGTGACTGCCTTGGTCACAGCCGAACCCGGCCAACCGGTGGTCTACTGGGCAACTCGAGTGGCACGGTCCCTGCTGTATCAGGGGTTGATGACCGCACTCCTCCCGATGCTCTTGTTGCTCGCGACGCCGCCGCTCACGACGCAGCCGCTCGCCGCGCCGCCCAACGGGCCGGACGCAGTCGTTCAACTCGCCCTCACCGCCCACCCCGAGATCGACGCCATGCAGGCCCAGGTCGAGGCGCTCGAGGCCGCGGTGCCCCAGGCCCGCGTCTGGGCTGATCCGATGGTGGGCCTGCAGTACAGCAACATGCCGCTGACGCGCCCGTATCCGGGGGGTCACCCCATGTCGGGCCTGCAGATCACCGTCAGCCAGCGCCTCACCGGTGCCGACAAGATCGACGCCCGGGTCGGCCAGGCGCGCGCCATGGCGGCCGCCGGTGTGAGTGGGCTCGACGAGTCGCGCAATCGGCTGGGGGCCGCGGTGGCGATGGCCTGGCACCAGCTCGCGTTGACCCGCGCGCTGGCCGGGTTGACGGTCGCGCACCAGGCCACGGTCGACCAGCTCAGCGCGGTGCTGCAGGTGCGCTACGCGACCAACACGGCGGCGCAGTTCGAGCTGGTGCAGCTCGATCTTCTGACGGCGCAACTGATCGAATCAAAGGCAGACTTGGATGCGCAGGCGTCGGCGCTGACGGCGCGCATCAACGCGACCCTCGGGCGCCCGCCGAGCGCGTCGATCGCCACCCCCGACGTGGCGCCGCCGCCGCCGCCGCCCGGGTTGGACGCGATGATCGCGGCCCTCGATGCGCATCCACGCCTGGCCACGTTGACCGCCCGCGCCAAGGCCGAAGCGGCGGGCGTGCGGCGGGCCGATGCTGAGCGTCGCCCCGACGTGACCGTGCTGGCGGGCTACCGGGTGCGCGCGGCCGTCGACGGCGGTGATCCCGGCGAAGACTTCATCACCATCGGCGCGTCGATGCCGCTGCCCTGGCTGTGGAACGACGAGCGCTGGGGCGCACAGGCGCAGCGTCATCAGGCGGCGACGCGGCGCATCAAGGCGCAAGAGGCGGCGCTGCGTCGCACGCTCGTGGCCGAGATCAGCGCGAGCCACGCCGAGTTGGTGCGGGCCCGGGCGCGGGCTGCGGCGCATGTCGAGACGCTGATCCCCACCGCCCATACCGTGCTCACGTCGACGCTGACGGCGTATCGCGTGGGGCGCGCCAGCTTCGAGGCCCTGTACCGGGCCCAGCGCCGCGTGCTCGATCTGGAACAGGCGCTGCGCCGAGCCCACACCGCGGCGGCCTTGGCGGCCGTCCGGATGCACGCCGCCACCGGGCGCTACTCGAAGGTAGGTCCATGAGGTCGCTTCTCTTTTTGGTGATCGGTCTGGGCCTGGGGGGCGCAGGCGCCTGGTACTGGCTCGCGCCCGCCGACGATGCGGCCGCGGCCAGCGCCAAGGCCGAGCTGTACACCTGCCCGATGCACCCGCAGATTCTGCAGGACGAGCCGGGCACCTGCCCGATCTGCGGCATGGATCTGGTCAGCAAGTCGACCGACAGCGCCAAGTCGAAGTCGCAGTCGGTCGCGTCGCAGTCGGCTGGTTCACAGCCAGCGGACGCGCACGCCGCGCACGGCGGCGACGCGGTCGCGGCCAGCTTCACCTGCCCGATGCACCCGCAAATCGTGGAGCCCGAGGCAGGAGAGTGCCCAATCTGCGGCATGGACTTGGTCGAGAAGGCGCCCGCCGCGTCGCAGCCCGCCGCGTCGCAGCCCGCCGCGTCGCAGCCCGCCGCGTCGCAGCCTGCCGCCGCTCAACCCGCGCACGACCACGCCGCGTCTGCAGGCGGGGCGCCCACCATCAGCTACACCTGCTCGATGCACCCGCAGATCAACCAGGATGAGCCCGGCACCTGCCCGATTTGCGGCATGGATCTGGTGCAGCGCGTGGTCGGCGCCCGAGCGAAGGATGGCGAGGGCCCCGAGGTGACGATCGATCCGGTCACGCGGCAGAACATGGGGGTGCGGCTGGCCCGAGCGAAGGCCGGTCGGATCACCCGCGCGGTGCGCACCGTCGGCACGGTGATGACCCCCGAGGACCGCCAGGCGGTGGTCAACCTGCGCTACTCGGGCTGGATCACGAAGCTGCATATCGCCGAGACCGGCGTCGCCGTCTCCAAGGGTGATCCGCTTTTCGAGATCTACTCTCCCGAGCTGGTCGGGGCGCAGCAGGAGTACGCCGTCGCGCGCCGCACCGCGGGCCCGAAGTCGTCGCTGGCGAAGGCCGCGAAGCAGCGCCTCAAGCTCTATCAGGCCAGCGCGTTGACGCGGTGGATCGACCGGGGCAAGGCGCCCCTGACCCGCTTCACGGTGCGCGCCCCGGCGGCGGGCCACGTGCTGCACCTCAACGTCATCGACGGCGGGCGGGTCAACGCAGGGGCCGACCTGTATCGCATCGCCGACTTGAGCCGGGTGTGGGTCGAGGCCGAGGTGTATGCCCATGACGCGCCGCATATCCAAGTGGGCGCGCCCGCGCAGATCGAGCTGGCCGCCGGCGAGACCCGCGACGCCCGCGTCGACTACCTGTATCCGACCCTCGACCCGAAGACGCGCACCCTGCGCGTTCGCATGGAGCTGCCCAACAGCCAGGCCAACGCCGCGACGCTGCGGCCTGGCGACATCGCGACCGTGCACATCGCGGCCGAGGGGGTCACCGCCGACGTCGTCGTGCCCGCCGCGGCCATCGTGCACTCGGGCACCCGCTCGCTGGTCTTCGTGCACCGCGGCGATGGGCGCTTCGCCCCCCAAGAGGTCGAGGTTGGCCTGCGCGGCGACGATGGGCAGCTGCAGATTCGCGCCGGTCTCGAAGCCGGCGCCGAGATCGTCACCAGTGGGCAGTTCCTCATCGACTCCGAGAGCCAGCTTCAAGAGGCCATCCAGAAGATGATGGACCGATGATCGGGGGCCTCCGATGATCGAGAAGCTGATCGAAGCGGCCGTTCGCAACCGGCTGATGGTGTTGATCGTCACCGGCATGATCACGCTCGGCGGGGTCTGGGCGTTGAGCACGACCCCCGTCGACGCGATCCCCGACCTGTCGGATGTGCAGGTCATCGTGCTGACCGACCACCCCGGCCAGGCGCCGCAGGTGGTCGAAGACCAGATCACGTATCCGCTCACCACGGCGCTGCTGTCGGTGCCCAAGGCCAAGAACGTGCGCGGCTATTCGTTCTTCGGCATCTCGATGGTCTACGTGATCTTCGACGACGGCACCGACCTGTACTGGGCGCGCTCGCGGGTGCTCGAGTCGCTCAACACTGCCCAGCGCCGGCTGCCCCCCGGCGTCACGCCCCAGCTCGGCCCCGACGCGACCGGCGTGGGCTGGGTGTTTCAGTACACGCTGAGCGACTTCGGGCCCCGCGCCCGCGCCCTGCGCGCCCGCTTCGATGCCAACCAAAACGGCGCCGTCGAGGCGGATGAGCTGCCGGCCATCGAGGGCGAAGACGGCAACTACTCCGACGCCCAGCTCGATGGGCTGCTCGACGCGCCCGATCGCCTGCTGCAGGCCTTTGATCGCGACGGTACGCCGGGCATCTCGCCGACTGAGCTGCTGACCGCGGCCAACTTCGCGGGGCTCGACCTCTCCGATCTGCGCGCCGCCCAAGACTGGTACCTGCGCTTCGAGTTGATGGCCGTCGAGGGCGTCAGCGAGGTCGCCGCGTTGGGCGGGTTCGTGCGGCAGTACCAGGTGATCGTTGACCCTGAGCGGTTGCGCGCCTTCGGGGTGGCGTTGAGCACGGTCAAGCGCGCCATCCAGCGCAGCAACCGCGACGTGGGCGGGCGGCTCATCGAGATGGGCGAGACCGAGTACATGATCCGGGGCCGCGGCTACCTCAAGTCGGTGTCTGACCTGCGCAACGTGCCGATCGGCGTCGACAAAGACACCCACGCGCCGATCCTGCTCTCGCAGATCGCCCGAGTGCAGATCGGGCCCGAGATTCGCCGCGGCATCGCCGAGATGAACGGTGAGGGTGAGGTGGTCTCGGGCATCATCGTGATGCGCTCGGGGGCCAACGCGCTGGCGGTCATTCAGCGAGTCAAAGACCGCCTCGAGGCGCTCACGCCGGGCCTGCCGCCGGGCGTCGAGGTGCACGTCTCCTACGATCGCAGCGGCCTGATCGAGCGGGCCATCGACACGCTGAGCGACAAGCTGATCGAAGAGATGCTCGTCGTGGCGCTCATCTGCGTCGTCTTCCTGCTGCACGTGCGCTCGGCGCTGGTGGCCATCGTCACCTTGCCGGTGGGCATCTTGATGGCGTTCTTGATCATGCGGCTGCTGGGCATCAGCGCGAACATCATGAGCCTGGGCGGCATCGCGATCGCGGTGGGGGTGATGGTCGACGCCTCGGTCGTGATGGTCGAGAACATGCACAAACACAAGGAGCGAACGCCGGGGCTCGCCCAGATAGATCTCGTGATCAAGGCGGCCTGTGAGGTGGGGCCGGCGCTGTTCTTCTCGCTGCTCATCATCACCGTCAGCTTCTTGCCGGTCTTCACGCTGCAGCAGCAAGAGGGCCGCATGTTCGCGCCGTTGGCGTGGACCAAGACCTTCGCCATGGGCTCGGCCGCGGTCATCGCGATCACGCTCATCCCGGTGCTGATGTTCTACTTCGTGCGCGGGCGGCTGATCCCCGAGCATAAGAACCCGCTGAGCCGCCTGTTCATTTGGATCTATACGCCGCTGATTCGCAGCGTGCTGCGCTTCCCGTGGGAGACGCTGATCCTCGCGCTGCTGGTGCTGGGCGCCACGCTCATTCCACTGCAGCAGCTGGGCAGTGAGTTCATGCCGCCGCTCAATGAGGGCGACCTGCTGTACATGCCGACGACGCCGCCGGGCATCTCGGTGACCAAGGCCCGCGAGCTGCTGCAGCAGACCGACGCGCTCATCATTCAGCACCCACAGGTGGCACACGTGCTCGGCAAGATCGGGCGCGCCGACACCGCGACTGATCCCGCGCCGCTGTCGATGATCGAGACCACGATCATCCTGACGCCCGAAGACGAATGGCCCGCCGGCAAGACGATGAAAGACATCATCGCCGAGCTGGACGCGTCGGTGCGCTTCCCAGGGCTGACCAACGCCTGGACGATGCCGATCAAGACGCGCATCGACATGCTCGCGACGGGGATCAAGACCCCGGTGGGCATCAAGCTGATGGGCGCCGACCTGGAGCAACTCTCGGTGCTGGGCGCCCGCATCGAGGCCGAGCTGCGCGGCATGCCCGAGACGGCCAGCGCCTACTCAGAGCGGGTCACGGGCGGCAACTACATCGACATCGAGGTGCGCCGGGCCGAGGCCGCGCGCTACGGGCTGACCGTCGGCGACGTGCAGGACGTGGTGCAGAGCGCCATCGGCGGCATGAACATCACCGAGACCGTCGAGGGCCTGGCCCGCTACCCGGTCAACCTGCGCTACCCCCGCGAGCTGCGCGGCGACATCGACGCGCTATCGCGCCTGCCCGTGCCCACGCCGGTGGGCCACACCGTGCCGCTCAGCGCCGTGGCCGATTTGGCCATCAGCAAGGGGCCGCCGGCGATCAAGAGCGAGAACGCCCGCCCGACGGCCTGGATCTTCGTCGACCTGAAGACCAGCGACATCGGCGGCTACGTGGAGAAGGCCAAAGAGCTGCTCAAGCGCACCGTCCCGATCCCCGCGGGTGTGTCGCTCGTGTGGTCGGGTCAGTACGAGTACCTGGAGCGCGCCAACGCGCGCCTGTTCACCGTCGTGCCGCTCACGCTCGGGGTCATCTTCCTGTTGCTCTTCATGCACTTCAAGCAGCTGGTGCCCAGCATTTTGGTCATGGGCACGCTGCCCTTCGCGCTGGTCGGCGGCGTCTGGTTGATGTGGGCCCTCGACTACAACCTGTCCATCGCGGTGGGCGTCGGCTTCATCGCGCTGTCGGGCCTGGCGGCCGAGACCGGGGTGGTCATGCTCGTCTACCTCGACGAGGCCTACGATCGGCGCGTGGAGGAGGGTCGGATGACGTCGGTCGACGACCTGCGCGCCGCGATCACCGAAGGCGCCGCCGACCGCGTGCGGCCCAAGCTGATGACCGTCGCGACGACCCTCATCGGGCTGCTGCCCGTGATGTCGGGCACCCAGGCCGGCACCCGCGTGATGAAGCGCATCGCCGCGCCGATGGTGGGCGGGCTGATCTCGTCGACCATCCTCACTCTCATCCTGCTGCCCGCGCTCTACCTGTTGTGGCGGCGCTGGCAGCATCGCAACGACGCTGACTTTTCTCAGACTGGAGATCTCTCATGAAGCACCTACTGACCCTTCTCATCGCCCTGTCTGCGGGCGTCGCCCACGCCAACAGCCCCACCCAGGCGGTCGCCGCGGCGCCGACCTTCGACAATCAGATGCAGGCCATGGCCGGGCAGTACATGGCGATCCAAGCCGCGCTGGCCGGCGACAAGATGACCGACGTCGCGCAGAACGCGGCCGCCATCGCCACCGCCGCCGCGACGCTCGACGCGAAGACCATCCCGGCGGCCCACGCCGCGCATCTGTCGGCGCTGCCGGGCAAGATCGCCGCGGCGGCGACCACCCTCAAGGCGGCGAGCGACATCAAGGGGGCCCGCGAGGCGTTCAAGGATCTGTCCAAGCCCATGGTCATGTGGGCGTCGATGCTCAAGCCCGCCGGCGTCAGCGTCATGTACTGCTCGATGGCCAAGGGCAGCTGGCTGCAGACCGACACGGCGATCCGAAACCCGTACTACGGCGCGCAGATGCTGGCGTGTGGCGAGATCGTGGGCGGGGCAGGGCAGGGCGCCAAGGGCGGGCATATGAAGGGGCAGTGATCGCACCCGATCAAGGCGCGCGTGCCAGTCACTCGCGCGGGCCGACCTCGTCAAGGGGCCATGGGGCGTCTCGAGCGCCCGTCGTGTCCACGGCGTTTGCCCGCGCAGTGGCGAATGCTTGCGCCGCGTCGGCGACCCCCCACCAATTGTCGCGCGCGTTAACGTCCTGTGCCCAGAGCGCGACAAGTTGCAGGTCGTACTGCGCGCCTTCGAGCAGTTGTATCTGCCGAATCTCCACTTCGTTGCCGGTGCCCTGGGTGTTGCTCGCCCATGCCTGCAACCAGCGCGTGCCGGCCGGCGGATAGCCGGTTGCGCTGGCGTTGCGGTTGAACGACCAGAACCGCTCTCCATCTTGGTCTTCGATCCACCCCGAGCCGGTGCTGCGGGCCCTGAATCTCGCGGCGACACCAAAGAGCGTCAGGCCGTTGGGCACGAACCAGCGCGGTCCACGCGATGTTCGCGGTCCGTTGATCACCTCGGCGTGGGGCAAGTCGTCAACGACGGTGACCGGTCGCACCGAGCCGGGGCCGCCTGCGGCTGCGTTGCCCGTCAGATTGCAGCGATTGATCTGGGCGCGCATGGCTTGGACCCGCACGCCGGCGCCGGCGTTATTCGCGATTACGCAGTTTGATATGGCGAAGGTGGAGACCGCGGGTCCGATCGACAGACCAACCGCGTTTTCGCTGATATCGGCGAAGCGGATCGTATTGTCGAAGCGCTCGACGAGCACGCCCGAGCCTGCGTTGTTGCGCGCCGTCAGGTCGTTGACAGTGTTGACGGCGCCGACAAGATGGAGGCCGGCGAGGCCATTGCGCCGCAGAACGAGGTTGTTGAGGACGGCCTGTTGCCCCTCGACCCGCACCCCAGCGACGCCGTTGTCGACGGCGGTCACGTCGCTGACGTTGCCACGAAAGCCCACGATGAGGCCGTTGCGCGTGTTGGCCTCCAGGTGCAGGCGCGACGCGATCGACAGGTTGCCCAGCGAGATGCCGTCGACGCAACTGTGCGCGGTCGAATCGGTGATCGGGACCGCGCCCTCAGTCGTGATGCCCGTCTGCGCGCCATCGACGAAAGTATGGGTGACAGATCCACTCTCAAGGACGATGCCGCCCCAGTCGCCGGTTGGGAGGGCGTCGGAGTGGCGGCGCACCTCGATGGGATCCTGCGCCGTCCCCGCGAAGACGATGGGGCCAACGCCCACAAGTCGCGTGTCAGGCCCCAGACCGGCGACGCGGATAGTCGTGCCGGGCTCGATGCGCAAGTCGGCGCCGCGGGGGACGTCGACCCGGCCGCTCATGAAGATCTCGCCCGACCAGACGGTGCCCGCCTCCAAGACCTCGCCGCCGTAGTAGGGGCGCAGGTTCCAAGTCTCATCGAACGCTTCGCCGCGCGTGCCCGACAGGTCGCGCTCGCTCGTCGGCGTGATCAAGGCCTGGGCGGACAGATCGGGATAGGCGCCCAGGTAGTTGCGCTGGTATTGGGCGACGCGCGCCATCCCGGCGGCAGTCACCTGGTACGCGGTCGGCTCAGGGGCGCCACGCGTCACGACTGCGCGTATGCCCAACTGCATCTGCCCGGCGGTGTTGGTACCCTCAAGGATGACGCCGGCTACGGGCCTGGAGAGCTCAAGCCAGTCGGCGCTGCCGAACGAGTCCCAGACCGCGATCTCGCGGCCCGCCGCGTCAAGCACCCGGCACCTCCCGGACGTGGTCGAAAAGTACGAGACCAACACATGACTGATGAGATCGCCTTCGGGCGCCGCGTAGACCTGCGATCGCCGGGTGCTCCAGGGCCACACGACCAAGGTCATGTTGCTTTGGCGATGGCGATGGGGTCGGGCGCCGGCGGTCGCGTTCCCGACGATGTTGTTGTAATGCGCCCGCACGGCCGCGTCGCTTTGGCCCGGCCCAGCGCTGATGCCTTCAAAGGCGTTGTCGACGATCTGGTTGCGTTGTATCCGGGCGCCAACACCGACGACGTCAAAGCCGTACGCACCCGAGCCGCTCACGACGCCGTCCTCGAAGATGACATACGTCGACGTCGCCTGCACGCCGGTGCCGACGCTATCGCGGATGGTGGCGCCTGATAGGGTGGTGATCGACGCGTCTCGAAGTTCGACCCCGATTCCATTGCGCGCCGACGTCAGCGCGGTGAAGTCTGCGCCCCGACTGGCGTCAAGGAATACCCCTGCGGCGCGGTTGTCGGCGCTGGTCAACGCCTCAGCAAGCAGGTCATCAGCGTCCAAGGCGACCAAGCCGCGCTCACAGTGATGGACGTTGACCCGGCGGAGCACCACGTCGTCCGCTGTGATCGTCAGGCAGTCGCCGCGCATGTCGTGCGCCGCCACGTCGGTCAGCTCGGCGAGCGCGTTGACCAGCACGCCGTGGTCTGCGTACTGCACGGTGACATGTCGCATGTCATGCGGGCCCTCTCCGCCCAGAGTCAGCCCGCTCCACGCGCCCGCGCTGGGCAGATCGCCATCCGCGGTGAACACGACCGGCGCCTCCGCGGTGCCCTCGACGACGAGCGCCCCCTCGATGTCGATCCGCAGATCGCCGACGTCATCTGCGTTGCGATCGCGCTGCATGACCTGCACGACGCTACCCGCCTCGACCGTGAGCGTATGCCCGGGTAAGAGGCGGACGTCGTCGACGACGAGGATCGCGCCGCTCCAGCGATCGGTCTCGATGTCGCCGCCGACGATGCGGGCCTCTCCGAAGTCGAACACGCGCTGCGCCTCGGCGGTCTGTCCGACGTTGTCGCGCACTTGCAGACGGACGGTGTACGGGCCGTCCTCGGGGTAGTCGAAGATGGCCTCCAGCTCAGCGGCGAACGGGGTGTCATATGCCCCGTCCCCGTCAAAGTCCCACCGCACTTCGAGCTGCTCGGCGGGGGTCGAGTCGTCGCTCGAGGCGCGGGCGTCGACCGCGATTTGACGCGGGCCGGACGGGCGACCGATGAAGGCCGCCTCGGGTGGGGCGTTGCGAACAATCAAGGTGATCGGGGCCGACACGCCGGTCGCGCCAAGATCGTCTACGACGCGGGCAGTCAGGCGCAGTTCGGCGTCTGTCGGGGTCTGCATGTCGATCTCGATCTGGGCCGTGAAGGGTGCCTCCTCGAGCTGCGCGACCACGACATTGTCGAGCAGAATCTCGACCTGAACGACGCGTCGCCCATCGGCCGGCTCGGGCTCGACCACGACACCAACGAGCGCGCCCTGTGTCGTCACGGATCGGTCTTGCGGATGTGCGATGCGCGCCGTGGGCGCTGGGCTGTCGACGATCTCGACGACGCAGTCGGTCGTGGCCTGGCCCCCGCGATCGTCTTCAACGGTCAACCGCACGTCGAACTCACCGGCTGCCTCGAAGGCATAGGCGATCTGGGGCGACTCCTCTGCGTCGATCGCTGGACGGTCATCGCCGAAGTCCCACCGGTACGCCACGACCTCACCGTCGGGGTCGAGTGAGCCGCGGGCGTCGAAGTCCAACGCCTGGCCGATCCGACCGATCTGGGGGCACACCGCGTTGGGCGTCGGCAAGACGTTGGGGGGCGGCTCGACGATGAGGTCGCGCGTCGCTGTGACCTCCCCCACGCGCGCAGTGATCTCGACGACGCCCTCGGCGACGCCGGTGGCCTCGCCTGCGTTGATCGCCGCGATGGACGGGTCGGCGCTCGACCAGGTGGCCGCAACCGTCTCGTCTTCGAAGCGACCATCCGACCACGTGCCGCGCGCGGACAGCGCAATCACCTCGCCGCGCGGCACGATCGGCGCCGCCGGCTCTATCGTCAGCGCGCGCAGCTCGGCGGGCGTGACCACCAGACGCGCGCGCCCGGCGACGTCGTCGAGGCGCGCGCTGACGTCGGTCTCGCCAGCGCTCAGGCCGCGCAATCGCCCAGGGGCGATCAGCGCCGCGATGTTGGGCATCTCGACCTGCCAGACCACGTTGTCGGTCGCGTCGAACTCGCTCCCGTCGCTGCGCCGCGCGGTCGCCCGGAAGTCTCGCTCATCTCCGGCCGCGAGCTGCGCGTCTGCCGGAGCGACGATGATCATGTCGACGACCGCGGGGGTGATCGCGATCGGCACCACGCGGCTCATTTGGCCGCCAAGCTCGGCCTGGATCAGGGCCTCGCCCTCAGCGATCGCAGTGACGACGCCGTCGACGACGGACACTGCGGCGGGCGGCGCGCTCGTCCACGTGGCGTCGGCGCTGACGTCGGTCTCTCGCCCGTCCGACCAAGTCGCGTGGGCCGTCAACTCGGCGACGCGGCCCACCGGCAGGGCGGCTGGAGCGCCCCGAACTGCGATGGCGTCGACCTCGGCCGATGTGCATTGGATCTCTACGGGCGCGCTGACCAGATCACCTCGCTGCGCGCGGAGTTGGGTGCGCCCCTCGGCGAGACAGGTTAGTTGGCCGGCGGCGACGATCGCGACGGCGATGTCTTGAACGAGCCACGTGGCCGCCCCGGTTTCGTCGCTCGCGTGGCCATCTGACCACGCACCGCGGGCGATCAGCAGGGCGCCGCGTCCCACGGCGGTGGGCTCGATGGGGTCGACGAGCAGGGACCGCAATTCGGCCGCGTCGACCGTGAGCTGGGCTTGGGCCAGCGCGTTGGCGTACCGCACCTCGACATCGGTCGTGCCTTCAGCGACGCCGAGCGCGTGCGCGGGTGCGTCGAAGCGCGCGATCGTGGGGTCGCTCGCGCGCCACAGCGCATCGGCGCTGACGTCGACCAGGCGGCCATCACTGAACAGGGCCTCGGCAACCCAACTGTGGCTGTCTCCCAGCGCGACGCGGGCGTCGGCGGGTCGCACGGTGAGTGTGTCGACCTCGGCCGGCAGCACCTCGATGGTCGTCGGTGCCGAGGCGATGTCTTCAAACGCTGCGCGCACGAGAGCGACGCCAGCCGCGACGGCCCGAACACGGCCGGACTCGACGGTGGCGATCGCGGGCGCGTCGGTGCGCCACTCGGCGGCCAGCGTGACATCGCGGGTCGCGTCGTTGGAGTAGACGGCGCGCGCCACAAGCTCTGCGTCGCGGCCGACCACGAGCTGCAGCGCGGGCGTCTCGATGGTGACGCCGATCAGCTGGGGCGCGATGACCCGAATCATGACCGGCGGGCTCGTGACCGCGCCTATCACGGCGACGAG
>JBNMOZ010000086.1:0-13325 GCA_051276005.1 Bradymonadia bacterium
CCGCGCACTGAGGATGCAGGCGTGCGAAGGGGCGGCGTCAACGCCGGCGGACTGCATGGATTTGAGCGCGGCGTTGTAGGTATCCCCAGTTGCGAGCGCCCGCCTACAGGCGGCGCTGGCAACACGACCTCGGCTCAGAGCCCCGCGCTGAGCCCCATGCACGCGGCAGGCGTCGACGCCGCATCTTCACAGACCTGCACTCGCAGCGCGCTCGTGCACTGGGCGAACTGTGTCGCCATGTCAGCGCTCAGCGTATCGTCACACGTCTCCGAATTTGCACAGCATTGCCGCACGAGCAGATCGGCGCACAGATCGGTATCGGTGAAGGCCAGGTTGCAGGTGAGGGGGCGCTCGCACTTGGCATAGGCTGCCGTCTGGCAGGCCGCGCCGCGGTTGCTGCCGTCGGCGGCGGTGCCTTCGCAGCTCACCATGAGCGCCGTGCTCAGGCAGATCGCGACGACGGAGAGGGCGTGGAGGGGGGCGCAATATCGAAGATGGGTTCGCATGCGCGCATGCTACCGCGTTGAGCGACGCTACTTCTTCTTCTTGCGGCTCTTGCGGGCGGCCTTGCTCTTGGCGCGGGCCTTGGCCTTCTTCTTCGCGGCGGTCGATCCCGACTTGGCCTTGTAGACGCTGGGCGTGCCGGGCGGCAGGTAGCCCTTGGGCAGGCCGGGCAGCATCTCGTGAATCTGTGAGGGGTCGGGCACCTGGCCGCCCATGCCGCCCATGCCGGGCATGCCGCCCATACCCTGCATCATGCCGGCCATGCCACCGGGCATGCCGCCGGGCTGGTTGAGGCCCATCTGGCCAAACACCTGGCCCATGTCCATGCCCTTGAGCTGCTGCATCTGGGCGAACTGCTTGAAGCCAGGCAGCTTGTACAGCAGGTTGCCGCCGCCCGGCGACCCGATGGCGCCCATGATCTGGCGCATACCCTTGAAGCGGCCGACCAGGTCGGTGACCTCTTGCGCGGTCGTGCCCGAGCCCTTGCCGATGCGCTTGGCGCGGCTCGGCTGCTTCTCGATCAGCTCGGGCTGGCTGCGCTCCGTCTTCGTCATCGACTGGATCATCGCTTCGATGCGCACCAGCGCGCCGTCGTCGATCTGGGCGCCATCGGGCAGCCCATCGCCGAAGAACGGCAGCTTCTCGAACAGATCGCCCAGGCTGCCCATCTTCTTGATGGTGCGGATCTGCTCGACGAAGTCCCACATGTCGAAGTTGCCGGAGAGCAGCTTCTTGGCGTCGGCCTCGGCCTTCTCTTCGTCGACGACCTTCTCGAAGTCGCCCATCAGCCCGACGATGTCGCCGAAGCCCATGATGCGGCTGGCGAGACCTTCGGGGCGGAACTCCTCGAGGGCGTCGAGATCTTCGCCCATGCCCAAGAACTTGATGGGCTTGCCGGTGACCGCCTTGATCGACAGCGCGGCGCCACCGCGAGCGTCACCGTCGAGCTTCGTCATGATGAAGCCCGAGATCCCGATGGCCTCGTCGAAGGTCTTCGCGGTGCGCACGGCGTCTTGGCCGATCATCGCGTCGACGACCAGCAGCACGTTCTCGGGGCGCGTGCGGCGCTTGATGTCGTTGAGCTCGCCCATGAGCGTCTCATCGATTGCCAGGCGACCGGCGGTGTCGAAGATGACCACGTCGCGGCCGCGGCTGCGGGCGAAGTCGACGGCGGCCTCGCAGATGCGCGGCGGCGTCTGGTTCTCCTCGAAGTAGACGGGCACCTCCAGGCGCTCGCCCAGGACCTTGAGCTGCTCGACGGCGGCGGGTCGATAGATGTCGGCGGCCACGAGCAGCGGCTTGTAGCCTTGCTCGAGCAGGTGCATCGCCAGCTTGCCGGTCGTGGTCGTCTTACCGGCGCCCTGCAGACCGATCATCATGATCTTGGTCAGGCTGGTGCCGAACGTCAGCGACGTGTCGACCGGGCCCATGAGGGCCTCGAGCTCGTCCTGACAGATCTTGATGAAGTGGTCGCCGGGCTTGACCTGCATGCGGCCGGTCTTGACCTTGACGACCTCGCCCAGCGCCTTCTCTTTGACCCGACCGATGAAGCCGCGCACGACCTTGAAGTCGACGTCAGCTTCGAGCAGCGAGACGCGGATGTCGCGCAGCGCGTCTTCGATGTTCGCCTCGGTCAGCTCACGCTTGCCTTGGAAGCGGTTCTTGACCGAGCGAAAACCTTTGGAGAGTGCTTCGAGCATCTGAGGTTCCAGTCGCTGCGGAGGGTGAAAAGGCCCGGTAGTGTATGGACGGAGCGCCCAACCGTCAAGGAATGCGGACTGCGTCGGGCCGACTGCGTCGAGGAGTCGAGGAACAGGCGCGGCGTCGAGCACGGCGTTACGCTTTGGGGCCCATCGTCGCGAGCTCGGCGGCATAGACGTCGTGCAGCCTATCGGCGAAGGCGCCGACGTCTTCGGGCGCCAGATCGGCGGTGGGGATTCCGGGCAGAATGCGGATGTAGATCGTGCCCTGGCGCGCGGCGATGCGATCGCGAGGGTGCAGGGCATACGCGCCGCTGATCACCACCGGCGAGATGACCGCGCCGCTGGCCTGGGCCAGGTGGAAGGCCCCGCGCTTGAAGGGCTGCAGCTCGCCGTCATGGCTGCGGGTGCCCTCGGGTGCGATGAACACCGTCAACTTCTTGCGCTGCATGCGCGCCGTCGCCTTGGCGAGCGTGCGCCGGGCCTTCTCGCTCTTGCCGCGGTTGACGAACAAGAAGCCCAACACGACGCACGCCATACCCACGAAGGGCACGAAGAGCACCTCGCGCTTGATGGCGACGGTGCTGCCCGGCGGGATGATCGCGGGGATGATCATCGCGTCGAGGCTGGACGTGTGGTTGAAGAGCGCCACCCGCGCGGTGGGGGTGGCGTAGTTCTCCAAGCCCTCGACGTGCAGCTTTACGCCCTGGATCCACAAGGCGCCGCGCCCCCAGAAGCGCAGCATCATCGGTGTGACGGTGTACGCGAAGCGCCCCAACGTCACGATCGAGATGAGCACTACGCTGGTCGTGAAGAACAGCGTGAAGGTCCAGCCCGCGACGAGCTGCAGCACGGCGCGGATGGGGTTGATGGAGGCGATTTCGGGTCGGGCTTCGGCGTTCATGCGGTCTCCACGGGCGCGCGGTCGACATGGGTCGCGTTGAGATTCGGAGCGTTTGGATCGGGCAGGTTGGGGTCCTTCCCAAAGATGTACAGCCCCGCGACCATGATCGCGATCCCGCCCGCATAGGCAGCCCAGAGCGGCAACCCGGCGACGATGCCCAAGTAGCCCGCGCCACCGGCGGCGACCATCGCCAGCATGGCATAGGGCAACTGCGTGCGAACATGGGCCATGTGGGGGCACCCGGACGCCGTCGATGAGAGCACCGTCGTGTCTGAGATGGGGGAGCAGTGATCGCCCCAGATCGCGCCATCGAGCACGGCGCCCAGGCAGGCCAACACCACGAGGGGCTCGCCCGAGAGCGTCGCGGCCAAGGGCGCGGCGACCGGCAGCACCAGCGCCATGGTGCCCCAGGAGGTGCCGGTCGCGAAGGCGACGACGCCGCTGAGCGCGAACACCGCCAACGGCAGGATGACCGGGGGCAGCGAGTTGCCCACCAGCACCACGATCGCGGTGCCCGTGCCCAGCTTGTCGCAGACGCCCTTGATGGCCCACGCCAAGATGAGGATGCACGCCGCTTCGGCCAGCGTCGTGATGCCCTTGGCGTAGGTCGACAGGCACTCCTTCGGCGTCAGCAGCTTGCGGCCGATGGCCAGCGCGAAGGCGATGACGCTGCCGATGATCGCGGCCCACAGCATGATGTACGCGCTGTTTTCGGACACCGCGGGCGAGTCGAAGACCTTCTTCCAATCGGCGAGCGAGAACGGCGTAAACGAGGTCAGCTTGGCCGTGCCGGCGATGACGATCCAGGCCATGATGGTGACGATCACCGCGCCGATAGGCAGCACGGCGTTCCAGGCCGACGCCTTGACGCCCTCCTTCTCGAGCACTTCAGGCTGACCACCGGCTTCACCAGGCGGCACCAGTGGGCCCCCGCGGCGGGCACGAATCTCGGCGTGATACATGGGGCCGATGTCGCGGCTGGTCCAGGCGCTCAGGAAGATCAGGGCCAGCGCGAAGATGCAGTAGAAGCGCATGGGCAGCAGCTGAAAGAACAGCTCATAGCCGCTGCTCGCGATGCCGGGGACGGCGCTCAGCGTGCCCAGCAAGTCGTCGAAGAGCCCGACCTCGTAGCCGATCCACGTGCTGATGATCGCGATGCCGGCGATGGGCGCGCTGGTGGCGTCGACGATGTAGGCGAGCTTCTCGCGGCTGATCTTGTGGCGGTCGGTCAGGCTGCGACCGGTGGTGCCGACCACCAGGCTGTTGGCGTAGTCGTCGAAGAAGATCGCCATACCCATGACCGAGGTCGTGGCCTGCGCGCTGCGCGGGCCCTTGGCGAACCGCGACAACACGTCGACGAGCCCGCGCGTGCCGCCCATGCGCGCGACCACCGCGATCATGCCGATGAGCGCCGCGGTGAAGCCCAGGATCATTAACTTGAAGCTCGACGAGATCACCCCGCCGAACACCCCGTCACCGCCAGACGCGCCGAACCAGCTGGCGACGGCCAGGCCTATGCCCTTGATCTCATTCCAGAAGGCGAGCAGCGGGTTGCCGCCCGCGAGCACCGTGACGCCCGACATGACGGCCAGGAACAACGCCAGGATCACCCGCTTGAACGCCACCGCGAGGATCAGCGCGACGAGGGGTGGCAGGATGGCCATCCACGTCGCCAGGCGGGCGGTCTGCGTGCTGGTCTTGGCGTCCTTGCCGCGGCCGCGCGTGGCGTGCACCGAGACGCTGCCGGGCGCGTCTTCGACCCGCAGCACCAGCGGCTCGCCCTGGGTCGAGAGCGCAAAGGCCGAGGCCCGTTTGCGGCTGCCGTCGGGCTGCTGGACGATCTGAATGGGAGCGGTGACCAGCGGCTCGAAGCGAATTGAGTGTTCGGCGCCTTCGCGTTGAAGAACGATGGCCAGCGGCGGCGTGTTCTTCTCGGGCTTGACCGCCTTGATGGCGTCGCGGGCGATTCGTTCGATCGTCCGTTCGCGGACGGCCCCCGGATCAACCGGCAGCCAAGCGGCCCCGATAACAAGAGCGAGGCCGATCCCAGCCGCGATCCAATTGGGTCGGGGGGCAGTCATGTGGGCACCCTGTTCATGCCGCCACAGTCGCACGGGGCAAACCGGGTGTCACTGCCCTCTCACGCGCGCGACGTCCTCTGGCGTGTTGAGGTTGGTGAAGGGGCCCGCGGCGGGGCAGGGCACGCGGCGCACGTTCAATACCTGAGCGATGCGTCCAAACCCGGGCGCGTCGTTGGCCAGACACTGCGTCAGCGCGGGCAGGGCGCGCGGGTGCCACCATCCGGCGAGGGGCTGCAGGCGGCCGCTGTGCGTGGGCAGGATCGCGTCGACCTCGGCCGCGGCGTCGAGCAGCTCGAGCAAGAACGCTGCGTCGAGGAAGGGCAGGTCGAGGGCGACGACGGCGGTCCATCCGGGCGCGCCATGCAGCGCGGTCAACACGCCACCGGGGGGGCCGCGGTCAGGGATCAGGTCCGGCAGGATTGGCACGCCGCGATCGGCATAGGCTTCGGCATGGTCGCCCACCAAATACGGGCTGGCAGCCAGCGTCGGCGCCATCGCCAGCAGGCGGTCGATGATCGCCACGCCGTCGATCGATATCAGACCCTTGGCGACGCCGCCCATCCGCCGCGCCCGCCCGCCGGCCAGGATCGCAAGTCGTCGCTGCACTCATCCTCCACGCGTCCATGAGCAGCATCCGTCCGCGGCAGTGATGTATGCTGCGTCGTTGAAGAAGCATCAGGGGGAGTTGTATGCGACTGTCAAGTTCGATCCGCGGGGCGTCCATCCTGGCCGCGGCGGCGATGTTCTGCATGGCCTGCGACGATAGCGAAGTCGCCGATCCGCCGACCCCGGTGGTCGACGCCGGCGCCGACATGCAGACCGAGCCCGAGCCCGATCTAGGACCCGAGGGCGACGCCGGCGAGCCCGAGCCGGGCGCCGATATGGGCGAGCCGCAGCCCGACGGCGACGTGGACGACGGCGACGTGGCCGATGGGGGCACGGCCGACATGGCGCCTCCGCCCGCCGAGCCTCAGCTGGTCATCAACGAGGTCGTCCCATCACCCGTCGGTGACGGGCCCGACTGGATCGAGCTCACCGTCATCGGACCCGCGGGCGCTCAGGTTGCGCTGGGCGAGTACTCGGTGCGTGACGACGATCCCGAGAACGTCGCCCTGACGCTGCCCGACCAGATGGCGACGGTCGGCGACTTCATCGTCATCGACGCGGTGGGCAGCAACGGCGAGACCGGGCCGCTCAACGCCAACTTCAAGCTGGGCAAAGACGACGCGGTCAACTTGTCGCGCGGCGACGCGGTGGCCGACAGCGTCGATTGGATCGATGGCGACGCCCCCGAGGGCCAGAGCTTTGGTCGCCTGCCCGATGGCACTGGCGACTTCGGCGCCCGGCGCCCGACCCGGGGCGCGCCCAACGCGGCCCTCGATCCCGATCAGCCCGCTTCGCTCTTCCCGACCGAGGTCGTGACCGTGCGGTTCACCGTCGCGGACGCCGATTGGGCAGCCGTACAGGCCGATCCCCAGGCCGGCGATTGGGTGGCTGCCGACCTCGACTTTGGCGGCGTCGAAGTGCCCCAGGTGGCCGTTCGGACTTATGGCGGCGCCAGCCTCGATGCGGCCGTCGAAGCCGACTCACCGCGGTATCCGCTGCGGGTCGATCTCAACCGCCTGGTGGCGGGTCAGACCCTGTTCGGCAAGAGCAAGTTCGAGCTCGACAACAGCTTCGCCGACCCCAGCCGCCTCAAGGTCGCGCTGGCGTTCCAGCTGTTCCGCGAGTTTGGCGTGCCCGCGCCGCGCACCGCCTTCGCGGATGTGTGGGTCAACGACACCCACGTGGGGCTGTACACGCTCATCGAGACCATTGATGGCGACTTCGTCGACCAGTTCGACGACAACGACGGCGACCTGTACCAGCCCGAACTGCCGGCCTCTGCGCTGGGCGATCTGGGCGCGGTCTACCCCCCGTATGCCGCCAGCGCAAACATCGAGCGCAACGCCGACAGCAGCGACCACGCGGCCTTCTTGGCGCTCATCGCCAGCATCAACCGCGGGACGTCGCTGCCCGACGTGCTCGACGTCGACGTGGCCCTGCGCTACCTCGCCGTCAACGTGGGCCTGGTCAACCTCGACAGCTACATGGGCGACGGCGAGAACTACTGGCTGTACGCCGACGCGGGCGTCTTCAAGATCATCCCCTGGGACGTCAACCGCGCCTTCGGCGGCGAGAGCTGCGGCTGCCGCCCGGCCGATCTGATCGGCCTGCCCATCGACGAGCCCACCTGTGGTCCCCTGGCCGATCGTCCGCTCATCGGGCGCCTGCTGGGCCAGCCGATCTGGGCCGACGAGTACCGGGTGCTGCTGGAGCGCTTCATCGACGTGCCGGCGCACCCCGACGTGCTGCGCGCGACGATTACGGCCCTCGCGAACCGCATTCGGCCGAACGTTGAGGCCGATCCGACGGGCTTTGATGGTGTCGCGGCGTTTGAGCGCGCGGTGGCGATGGACGGCGATCTGGTGGGCTTTATGGAGGCGCGCCGGGCGGCCGTCATGGCGCAACTGGCGGGCGAGGCGCCCAGCGTCGGCGACGGCAACGGGTGCACGCCGATCGCGCCTTGATCGGGCCGGGTTTGATTCGTTCTCTGCCTGGTCATTTCCCGATTGTCACCCAGCCGTTGCCGACCTCGGTTGACACCCCCCGCTCGACCCTCCTACAACCCTGTTAGACCCCCCCACTCACCCCCGGGAGGACGGCATGGCCGATCCCGATTTCGCAGCCGTCTCCGCTGCGATCGTCGCCGTAAATGCTGCAGCTGATGCGCTCGCCGAGGCCCGCCTCGCGGGTGGCGATCCGGCTGAACTCACAGCGATCGCCGCCCTCGTCCAAAGCGCAGCCGACGCACTCGCGGCGACCGCTGCGGACTTGGCTGCGTTCGAAGTGCCCGATCTCGCTGATGATCTGTCGCTGCCGATGACCGTTGGGGTCGATCGCGTGGTCACGCTCATTCGCGATCCCGAGTCGGTCTTCACCTATTGGGAGATGACGCCCAACGGGGTGGGGCGGGCCAAGGGCGCCCATGACGGGCCCAGCGATCTCGTGTTGCGGACGTATATCATCGCGGATTCGAACCAGCCCGACTCGGGGCCGACGAGCATTCGCGACCTGTCGGTGACCGACTGGCTCGGCCGCGCGACGATTCAGGTCGATCAGCCCGGCAAGCGCGTCGTGGTCGCCATCGGCTTCAAGCGCGGCGACGTCTTCGCGCATGTCGCGCAGTCCACGGCGGTGCGCCTGCCCCGCCGCAGTCCGGGCGCAGAGCCCTGGGCCTTCAACGATCCCGACGCGCCCAGCGCCATGCGGCAGGCGTGGATCAACCGACCCACGATCGTGCACCTGGCGAGCGATATCGGCACCCAGACCGGGCCTCAGCTCGATCCGCGCATCAACAGCGCCGCCCTGCGCGGCTACGCCCAGGCTCAGGGTATGGGGATGACCGCCGATGGCGTCGTCAGCGACCTGCACCGCGTGGTCGGCAGCAACCATCTGATCGGCACCGACCAGGTGAGCGACGCGAAGGGCATCGTATGAAGGGCCATATCGCGCTCGTCCTGCATCATCATCTGCCGTACATCCGCCACCCCGAGCACCCGTTCCATCTCGAGGAGCGCTGGCTGTACGAGGCGATCACCGAGACGTACCTGCCGCTGATCAGCGCGTGGCGTCGGCTCGAGGCGGACGGCGTCGCGTTTGTGTTCACCGCGAGCATGACGCCGCCGCTGGTCAACATGCTGCGCGACGACATGTTGCGTGGCCGCTACGCCGTGTACCTCGCGTCGTTGCGGCGCCTGGCCGACAGCGAGATCGAGCGCACCGCCGGCGATCCGCAGGCCCAGAAGGTCGCGCAGTTCTATCGCGCCCACTTCGCCGAGCTCGACGCGCTCTGGCAGCGCATCGATGGCGACGTGGTGGGCGAGTATCGGCGCTTCATGGAGGCCGGCCACCTCGAGATCATCACCTGCACGGCGACCCACGGGTTCTTGCCGCTGATGAACGGCGATCGCGCCGCGATGCGGGCCCAAATCGAGATCGCCTGCGTCGAGCACGCGCGGCACTTCGGCAAACGGCCCGACGGCATCTGGCTGGCCGAATGCGGCTACGTGCCGGGCGTCGAGCGGCTGCTCAAAGAGGCCGGCCTGACGTACTTCTTCGTCGACACGCACGGCATCCAGCACGCCGACGCGGCGCCGGTGTATGGCGTGTATGCGCCGCTGCTGTGCCCCGACACCGAGGTGGCGGCGTTCGCGCGGGATCCCGAGAGCAGCAAGCAGGTCTGGTCGAGCCAAGAGGGCTATCCGGGCGACGTGAGCTACCGGGAGTACTACCGCGACATCGGCTTCGACCTGCCGATGGAGTACATCCGCCCGTTCATCCACCCCGACGGCATTCGGCTCAACACCGGGCTGAAGTATCACCGGATCACGGGCAAGACCGACCACAAGGCCATCTACGATCCCGTCAAGGCCAAGGCCCAGGCGGCCGTGCACGCGGCGAACTTCATGTTCAACCGCCAGGGCCAAATCGGCTACCTGAGCGAGCATATGGATCGCCAGCCGATGGTGGTCAGCCCCTATGACGCCGAGCTGTTCGGGCATTGGTGGTACGAGGGGCCGTGGTTCCTCGAAGCCCTCGCGCGCTGCATCGATCGCGATCAGAGCGAGATCGCCCTGGGCTCACCCGCGCAATATCTGCGCGACAACCCGACCAACCAGATCAGCCGACCGGGCTTCTCGAGCTGGGGCGGGGGCGGCTACGCCAGCTTCTGGTGCAACGACACCAACGACTGGATCTACCGGCATTTGCATGACGCGGCGGCGCGCATGAACCAGCTGGCGACGCACTTCGTGAGAGCGGAGCGGGGCAAGGTCGATGGGGTCAAGACCGCGCTGACTGATCTGCAAGTCCGCGCGCTCAACCAGGCTGCTCGTGAGCTGCTGCTCGCGCAGGCCAGCGACTGGGCCTTCATCATGAAGACCGGCACGATGGTCGAGTATGCCGTCAAGCGCACCCGCGAGCATCTGCGCGCCGTGCACGACCTCTATGACGACTTGATGGGCGACGACATCGACGCCGACTGGCTCGCCGGTCGCGAAGATCACTGGCGCATCTTCCCAGCGATCGACTTCAGGGTCTTTGCCGACTGAACAGCGCGCGGCATCTTCGAAGAAGAGCTACTTCTGCATCGGCACGCCGCTGACTTCGGTCAGCACCAGCGTCGGCCCGGCAAACACGAAGCGCGTGCCCTGAAAGGGGCAGGTGATCGTGGTCGCGCCGCGGTTGGGCTGCTCTTGGCAGGTGTTGTAGCGCAAACTCCCCAGCACATCGTCAGGGCGCACCGCGCTGTTCACCAGTCGGCTGGGCAGGCAGTAGGTCTTGCCCGGCTCGACCTTCAGCTTCGATTTGGCGTTGCCCGGCTCAAGGTAGCCGTCGCAGACCGGGGCGTTGATCGAGGTCGACGCGGGCCCGACGCGCACGCCCATGCCGCCTTTATGCTGCACCACGGTGGCGCCGCTGCCGCACTCGATCACTTTGCCGCCTCGGTTGCGCTGCATGGGTCCGCAGCCGCCGATCACTGCCGCGATCTGTTGGGGTGAGAGGCCGACGAACTGGGTCTCGCCGATGCTCAGGATGGTGCCGCTGCCCATCGGCCCTTTGCCCAACTCGAGCGCGATCCTGCTGACCTTGCCGTCGGCGAACGTGACGTCGAACTGGCCCACGCGGCGCTCGGTCTCGAAGCGCCCGGGGGTGATCGACAGGCCGGCCTTGACGAGCTCAGCTTCAGATGCGCCCAGGGCGATTGGTCCCAGCGATTGTCCAGGCACGAGCGTCACGGGCGGCAGGGGCACGCTGAGGGCGAGGATGGGCGCGAGCAGGGGGCTGAACATGAGAACTCCAGAGCGATTCGCAGCGGGGGTTGAGCGTCGCACGCATGATGCGCGCAGGCCATCCACCGCGCGACGGTTTCGTGTGGGCTTGGCATCGCACGGCCTGCGCAGGCAGGATGGTCGAAATGACCGAATGACGGATGGAGGTGGGGTCGATGCGCAGGTTCAAGCGAGCGACGATGGCTTTGGCAATGGCAGGCGCGGTCGGCGCGGTGGGCTGCGGCGAGAGCACGCCCAAGAACCCAGCCCCGGTGAGCACGCCCAGCGCTGGTGCTGGCGGCAAGGCGCCGGCGACGACCGCCGTGACGCCTCAATCTGCGCCGCCCGTGACGTCGCTGGATGCCTTGTTCACCGCGGCCAAGGGCTGCGTCGAGACGGGCCGGGTGCGGCGCGCCTGCAGCGCCTTCATCAACCTGCGGCGCGCAGTGATCGCCCGCAAAGCGGACGCGCATTGGCGCGGCTCGCTGCTGCTCAAGGCCAAAGGCGACGCCAGCGCACCCTCGACGCGCATGGCGTTGGTGCTCATCAGCGACGGCGCGCTCGCCGGGGCCAGCGCCGATATGGTCCCCGTTCTGCTGCCGATGATCGACGATGACACCCCGCTGGCCCGGTCGGCTGCGCTGCGCGCCCTCGGCCCCCACAGCAGCGACGTTGCGGCGACCAAGGCGCTCACGCTGCTCGAAGCCGATACGTCGGCGCAGGTGCGCGAGGCCGCGGCGTGGTTGCTGGGCCGCGCCGGTTACGCGAAGCACGCGGCTGCATCAAACCCGGCTCTACTCAGCGCCTTGGTCAACGACAGCGATCCCGGCGTGCGCCGCGCAGCCATCAGCGCGTTGGGCGCGCTCAAGCCGGCCAAGGCGGTCGATCTGCTCATCTCTTTGCTGGGCGATCCACAGCTGGGGCCCAACGCGGCGGTTCAGCTGGGTGGGTTCGAGCAGCCCGCGGCATATCGGGCGATCTTGAGCGCCATCGCCAAGGCGAAGACGGGGGCAGTGATCTCGCCGTCGCTCATCGCCGCGATCGGCCGCATGCGCCGCAGC
Source organism: Bradymonadia bacterium (assembly GCA_051276005.1). Taxonomy (GTDB): domain Bacteria; phylum Myxococcota_A; class Bradymonadia; order UBA7976; family UBA1532; genus JBNMOZ01. Next base: position 12,124 of record JBNMOZ010000086.1, read on the forward strand.
AACACCGGCTTCAAGGCCGACGAGGTCACCGCGGTGTTGCGCGACGTCAAGCCGTTCCTTGAGAAGTCGGGCACCGCGTCGAACCGCATAACGCTGCGCCTGATCGAGCGTCAACTCGAAGCGCTGGCTCCCGCAGCGCCCAAGTCAGCCGCGCCCAAGTCAGCGCCATGATCGCGCTCATCATCAGCCTCGCGCCGGTCTCGGTCGGTGCCGTCGCCGCCCCCATGCCGATCGCCCCGACGCCCGTCGAGCTGCGCTGGGCCGATCCGCTGGTGGTGCAGCCGCATCTGCGTGTCGCCCTGCGCGGCAGCGACGCGTCCACGGTGCCCATCGACGCCGACGGCAATCAACTCGCCGTCGATCCGACGCTCTCGGCGCTCTTTCGGCTGGGGCTGCATGCCGACACGGGGCGGATCTCGGCTTGGTTTAACGTGGCCGCCGACGTCGAGTTCGACATCGTCGACGTGCACGGCGGCAGCACCGCCAACGTCGCCATCGACGACGCGCCCGATCGGCTCGGCAGCGATCAGTTTCTGCGCACCGCGTCTGCTCGGGTCACGTTGGGACCCTTCGTCACCCTGGGCGGCGGCTTCATGACCAACCACTGGGGCCTGGGCCTGGTGGCCAATGACGGCGCCCACGGCTGGACGCCAGGCTCGGCCTACTTCACCGATCCCCGCGGCGGCGACCGCGTGCTGCGCGGCTTCGTCGCGTCGGGTCCGTGGACGAGCAGCGAGATCATGGCGTTCGGCGCGATCGACAAGGTGCGCGACGACGACGTGCTGCGCGACGGCGATGAGGCCAGTCAGGCGCTCGCGGCCATCCGCGTCGGAGAGTCGGGCGGGGTCTACGTCGCCCATCGCATCCAGGACGCGCGCGACGGCGATCGCACCGAGGCCACGGTGGTCGACGGCCACATCGATCGCACCGTGCGGTTCGACGGCTGGCGCCTGCGCATGGCCGCCGAGTTCGCCTGGGTCACGGGCGAGACGACCCTCGCGCCGTCGGCCGACTTTGAGACCCAAGACATCAGCCAGTTTGGCGCAGTGGGCCGCGTCGCCGTCGAGGGATCCGTGGTGGGCGCCATCGTCGACGTGGTCTATGCCAGCGGTGACGCCGACGCGGGCGATGGCATCCAGAGCGGCTTTCGGGCCGATCCAAACTTCGACCAGGGCCTGCTGCTGTTCCCCTATCTGGTAGCC
>JBNMOZ010000087.1:0-13160 GCA_051276005.1 Bradymonadia bacterium
GGCTCCACATCAACGCCTGGGTGGCGCGATGGGCGGAGTGGCTGAAGTCGAAGGCGAGCGGCGGGCTGTCGACGGTCTGTTGTCCGCCCACGACCGGCGCGGTGCTCGGCCCGATGGTGACGGTGACCGAGACGCGGTTCTTGATCAGCAAATACGCCAGCGCGCCTTGCGCCTCCATCGGGTCGATCTCCCACAGCGGGAAGACGTCACGCACGCGCGCCGCGTCGGGTCCCGGCGCAAGGCCGAAGCGTTCGAGCGGCGTGGCGGGCGTGTCGGGCAGGAAGGTCAGCTTGCGAATCAGATCCGCCTCTTCGATGCCCAGCTGGCCGACGCGCTGCGCCTTCCAGCGCGCGATCTCAGGCGACTCGCCGAAGGTCTTGAAGAACCCGCTGTCAGGCGCCTCGATGATCGTGTCGCGAAAGCGCCGCGCGCTGTCCAAAGCGCTGCGCGGCGGTGCCTGTTCGACCCCGCGGTTGCCGTCGAGCCCCAGCGCCCAGACGGTGGGATCGATCACGGGCTCAGCGCGCGCGAAGTCGGGCAGCCGCGTGTCGATGCCGGGCTCTAAATAGCCGCCGCTGCTCATGTTCACGTTGGGCACCGGGAAACCCTGCCCGTACGTCGCCGCGACGATCTCTTGCAGCGTATTGCCGCCCCAGGCGTCATTGCCCGTCAGCGAACGCTTCTGCGCGATCAGGTGGTTGACGCTGGTGCCCGTGTGGGTGACGGCCATCATGTCTTGGCCATGCCGCCGCACGAAGTCGGACTGGTTGGCCGGGCCGCGGTACGGCAGCGGCCCGATGTCGCGCAGCTCCTGGTCGATGGCGCTGAAAGGCAGGTCGCCGATGCGCTGCACCATCGCGTCGGGATAAACGTTGATGCCGGCCGGGCTGCTGCTCTGAGACGCCCGAACCGCCAGCATGGCGTCGACGATCGAGGCCCCGCCGGTGCCGGTCATCACGATGAGAAACCGCGGATCCGGCTGCCCTGCAATGGCCTGCGCGCGGGCGCCCCCCGGCAGGCTCGCGACGGCCGCAGCGGCGGCGAAGCCCTTCAGGATCTGGCGCCGATTCATTTTTGATTTCAACATCATGCGCCTCGGTAGCGGATTCACTGGTGGCCGCGCCATTAGTAGAACAGCGATTCGACGGAGGTGAGCACCGCGACACACAGGCCCTGTGCCCAGTGAAACGCGGGCTGATCGGAGTCGCTCGCAGCGATCTCGCGATACATGGCCTGGGCCCCCGCGATCTCGGCCGCGGTAGGGCGACGCTGCAGCCCGCGCGTGAACATGGCAGTGATCGCCTCGATCGCCTCGGGGCCTTCGATATCGCTGACGACGGTGCGGTCACCCTCGGTGGGCACGCCCCCCCAAATTTGCGAACTCTCGCGCTCGCTCACGTCGAGGAAGATGCGCCGAGAGCAGGCGAAGGTCGCGATGCGCTCGACGACCATCGGCGCGGCGATGGACGTGTTCTCGAAGGGCTCGTAGATGTTGGCGTCGTAGGCCTCGACGCCGCCCAACGCGATGCCGTGCACATCGAAGCACTCGCTGAACGCCAGCTCGGTGCACAGCTGGTCGGGCTCCAAGCTGAGCGCGCGGGCGAAGTCGAAGCGGATGCGGTCGGTGCGCTTGAAGCGGACCCGGGGACGCCGCGAGCCGAGCTGCTCGACCGGCTCTCCACCGCCTGCGCCACCCTCGCCGCCGCCTGCGCCACCCTCGCCGCCGCCTGCGCCGCCTGCAGCGCCGGCACCCCCAGCACCACCCGCTGCGCCGCCATTCCCGCCTTCGCCGACGGTCATGTCGTCGACGCGATCACCGCCCCCGCCGTCGTCACAGCCGCCCATCATGAGCACGACAACGGCGAGAGCCGTCAGGACGCGAAGCTTCGACGATCCCAAAGAGAGCCCCGGCGCGCAGCGTCGCGACTTTGAAAGACCTTCAAGGTGCACCGTAGGCCTCCGTCTGCACGAGGGCGTGGAGCATGCGCTCGACCCGGTAGTCATGGGCGTCGCCGAAGTCGACGACGAGTCGTTCGAACTCATCGGCGGTGTCGTTGTTCGGGTCCTCGCCCACCAGGATTCGCCAGTAGTCGCCGACGGTTGCCCGCTTGAACTGTTCGCTGTTGGCCGCTACGCGTGCCCACTCGACCAGGTCAGCGACCGGCTCTCCGAACAGGTAGCCCGCCTCGGGCGTCTCACGGATTCGCGCGCCTTCGACCAGCGCTACGCGCTGCATACGGTTGGCGTTGTAGCGCCCCGTCGAGTTGCCAGCGATGCCTTCGTAGCGCGAGAACGGATACGTGAGCGGGTCGAGGGTGGTGTGGCACGTCGCGCAGGCGGGCTGCTTGATGCCCTTCTCGTCGTAGTCGATCAGCTCGCCCGGCGCCGGGATGAGCCCCTCGCTGCGCGAGATGTCGAGGCCCAGATAGGCGCGATAGGCCTGCGCGGCCGTCGTGCGCGGCATGGGCGTGAACATGGTGTTGATCACGAAGAAGTAGCGCATCGTGATCATGCCGGCGCGGCGAACAGGCTCGGCGTTCTGCCCGGCGAGCGTCGGGCGCACCAGATAGCGGGTGGGGTTCTCGCGCACCTGGATGTAGTAGTCGGCCGTCAGCACGTCGCGCGCGTCGCGGTCGTCGGTCTGGGTGTGCAAGAACAGGCCGTAGTCGTCGTCGTAGTTGCCCAGCGGCACCGGCCCCGCGTTGGGACCCGATTTGATGGCCGCGATCGGCCGCACTTTCTTATGCGCAAGCTGCCAGACCACGCCGTCGCGTCCCTGCCAAAACTCGGTATCGAGGCAACCATCGAGCACCGCAGAGATGGCCTCGCGCTGGGCGGGCACATCCATGGCTCCGACCGCTTCGAGGTCATCGAAGGTCGGCGAATACCCGCAGACGTCGATGCTGACCTTCTTGTAGGCGTAGCGCCCGTCGAAGCCGCATACATTGTATTGCGGGTTGATGCTCGCGCAGGGGCCGGTCACCGTCTCGTCGGGGTGGTCATCGCGATCGCCTGGGCCGTACCCGCCTTCGAGCTCTACGAGGTTGGGGTAGCCGTCCCCATCCGAGTCGAGATCGGCCATCCCGGGCAGCGCGTCGATGGCGGCCGCCAAGAAGCCCGCGGCGTCGAACGGTCCACCCGAGAGCCGGGCTTCGAGATCGGCGCCAAACGGATTGCGGGCCGGCGGCGCGGTATGACAGGTCGTACAGTCGGGCTGACCACCGGCGCAATCAGCCGCCTCGGGCCAGACCGTGCAGATCGCCTGGGGCCCGGTGGGCAAGGCCTGCGCTGTCGTCGCGCCGATCGCGATCGTCAACGTCATTATTGAGAGAAGCTTCATGGGATCACAGTGCAAGATGGCGTATGTCGACTGCAACCGGCGCCCGCGGTCAAGGTTGCGCGCCGGTGATTCTTTATGCCCCCTCAAACCCACGCGGCTGCAGGATTCGGCCATGTCGACCATTCATACGTTCGAAGCGCCCCAGCGATTCTACGGCCTGCCGATCGGCTGCCGAATGACCGTGATCAACGTCGACGGCGACCTGCTGCTCCACTCGCCCATCGACATCGATCCCGAAGCGCTCACGCCCCTGGGCACCCCGCGCTGGCTGCTGTCGCCCAACAAGCTGCATCACCTGTACGCGGGGCCCTGGCTCGAACGCGGGCTGGAGGGCTGGGCCGCGCCGGGCTTGCCTGAGAAGCGGCCCGACCTGACCTTTGATCATGTGGTCGATGAGCGGTGCGCGCCGTTTGGCGACGCGGTCGAGTTGATCCCGCTGCGCTGCTTCAAGATGACCAACGAGGTCGTACTGTTTCATCGGGCGAGTCGCACGCTGGTGGTCACCGATCTTGTCTTCCACTTCACGCCTGAAGACCCGTGGATCACCCGCGCGGCGATGTGGTGCTCGGGCGCCTATCCGGGGTGTAAGGCGTCGATCCTCGAGCGCGTCGGGATGAAGCGCGCGATCGCTCGAGAGGAGATTGGGGCGCTGCTCGAGCTCGACTTTGATCGGTTGATCCCCGCGCATGGCGCGATCATCGAGACCGGCGCGAAGGCCGCGCTGCGGGGCGCCTATCGCTGGCTGGGGCTTTAACAGGACAGCGGCGAGTCAACCTGCCACCTGAGGTGGTCGATCGAGCCCCACCAGATCCGAAACATCAGGTCTGGCGGCCGGCACGGCCCGTGCTGAACACGCACGTGCCTCACTGACTCGTACGGAGAATTCGATGATCCGGCTGCTCGCCCTGCTCGCTCTGCCCGCACTGATCTTCGCCTGCAACGACAGCGATCCGGACCCCGTCGATGCCGCCAAGGGTGCCGAAGAGAGCCCGCTGACCGACTTCGAAGCCGACAGCAAGGCCGACTCCTGGCGCGCGCCGACCGCACACGGACAGCTGCTGCCAGGCACCAGCGCCAGCGCGCGGCTGCACGCCGACGCGCTGTTTCACGCTTGGACGATGACGCTGACCGACGCCGCCACCATCGACCTGGCGATCACCAGCGCCGACGCGAACCTCGACACGGTCGCCTACCTGTATCGCCAGGATCCCGAGACGGGCAACTGGGGCCGCTACCTGGTCAAGAACGACGACTCAAACGGCACCGTCTTCTCGCACATCACCCACGACGCCAAGGCGGGCAGCTACCGTCTCATGGTCAAGGGCTTCAAGAAGGCGCTGCGCGGCAACTTCGCGGTCACGTACACCTGTGAGGGCGCCGGCTGCCCAAGCGCGAACCCCGTCGAGCCTACGATCGAGACGGGCCCCTACAGCGCCGAATGCGGCGACCAGATTCGCGACATCGTGCTCAGCGAGGTGCAGGGCGACGGCGACAACTACGTGTCTGTCAAAGACATCGACACCCTGCCGCCCCTGCAGCGCGCCGCCGCGCAGCGGTTCATCGACTCCGCCCTTGAGTGGGCCGACGCTTCGGACCTCGAAGACATGGACCTCGAGATCGGCTCGACCGACATGGCCGGCGGCAGCCGCGTCGACATCACCACGGGCGCCGACTGGAGCTACTCGTACCTGTTCGACATCGACGGTCGACTGCGCATCCAGTACTTCCACGACCAGAGCCCCTACGCCGAGTTCTTCTGCCCCGAGGGCGAGACCGCGGTGGACGAGCCCGACGAATATTGCGCTGGCGGCATGATCGACAACCTGCCCCACAGCGCCGACGCCATCAAGGCCGTGTCCGAGAGCGAAGTCACTGACGAGACGGCCCACTTCGTCGCCATGGGCACCGCCGCCTACACCCGCGACACGGGCGCCGCCGAGGGGCTGACCTGGACGATGAACGCCTGGTCGTCCGAGAACTACGGCGGCGGGGCGCAGATGACCTTCGAGGCCGAGGGCCAGCCGACGATTCGCTACTCGATGGGCGGCGACAATTACGACGGCCTCATCTATTTCAGCGAGAAGGGCGGTGCGCTTACGACCCGCTGCGCCTCGCTTGAAGACCTCCAGTAGCGACGCCTTCAAATCGCGCGCATCGCACGCAGCAAAAAGGGGGTAGACCCCGACTCGATGAGGGCGCAGCATGACCCCGCTGTCATGAGTTCAGCCCCCCAAAGAGGAGTGCGCGATGTCGACCGAGAGCAAGTGCCCGATGCATGCCCATACCACGGTAGAGACGACGCGGCCCCGGTGGTGGCCCAACCAACTCGACCTGTCAATCCTGCATCAAAACCCCCTTGAGGGCGATCCGATGGGTGCCGGCTTCGACTACGCGGCCGCTTTCAAGACCATCGATCTCGACGCGCTCAAGGCCGACGTCTTCGCGCTGATGACCGACTCGCAGGATTGGTGGCCGGCCGATTACGGCCATTACGGCCCCATGTTCGTGCGCATGGCGTGGCACAGCGCCGGCACTTACCGCGTGCAGGATGGTCGCGGCGGCGCGGGCACCGGATCGCAGCGCTTCGCCCCCCTCAACAGCTGGCCCGACAACGGCAACCTCGACAAGGCGCGCCGGCTGCTATGGCCGATCAAGCGCAAGTACGGTCAGGCGTTGTCGTGGGCCGACCTGATGATCTTCGCCGGCAACTGCGCTATCGAGTCGATGGGCCTGCCGCTGGTGGGCTTCGCGGGTGGTCGCGCCGACATCTGGGAGCCCGAGCAGGTCTACTGGGGCCCTGAGGCAGAGTGGATGGGCGACGAGCGCTATTCGGGCGATCGCGAGCTGTCCAACCCTCTCGCGGCGGTGCAGATGGGCCTGATCTACGTCAACCCCGAGGGCCCCAACGGCACACCCGATCCGGCGGCTTCGGCCCGGGATATTCGCGAGACCTTCGCGCGCATGGCGATGGACGACGAAGAGACCGTCGCCCTCGTCGCGGGCGGACACACCTTCGGCAAGGCCCATGGCGCCGGCGACGCCGACCTGATGGGTCGCGAGCCCGAGGGCGCCGATATTGCCGAGCAAGGCCTCGGCTGGAAGAACGCCTTCGAGACCGGTGTGGGCGTGCACGCGACGACGAGTGGCATTGAAGGCGCGTGGACGCCAACGCCAATCACCTGGGACAACAGCTACTTCGACACCCTCTTCGGCTACGAATGGGAGCTCACCAAGAGCCCCGCGGGCGCGCATCAGTGGACCCCCACCGATCCGGCCGCGAAGACCACCGTGCCCGACGCGCATGATCCGTCGCGCACCCACGCGCCGATGATGACGACCGCCGACATGGCGCTGCGCGTCGACCCGGCCTATGACAAGATCTCGCGCCGTTTTCACGCGAACCCCGACCAACTCGCGGACGCCTTCGCGCGCGCTTGGTTCAAGCTGACCCACCGCGACATGGGCCCGGTGTCTCGCTATGCCGGCGCGTTCGTGCCCGCCGAAGAGTTCATCTGGCAGGATCCGGTGCCCGCTGTTGATCACGCGCTGATCGGCGCCCAAGAGATCGCGGCGCTCAAGGCCGAGATCCTCGCGGCGGGCCTGTCGATCTCCCAGCTGGTCAATACGGCTTGGGCCTCGGCGGCGACCTTCCGGGGATCTGACTACCGCGGTGGCGCGAACGGCGCCCGCGTTCGCCTGGCGCCGCAGAAGGACTGGGCGGTCAACCAGCCCGCCCGCCTGGCCAAGGTCCTCGGGGCGCTCGAAGGCATCCAGGCCGGCTTCAACAGCGCCCAGACCGGCGACATGCGCGTCTCGCTGGCCGACCTGATCGTGCTGGGCGGCTGCGCGGCCGTCGAGCAGGCGGCGAAGACGGCGGGCCAAGGCGTTGACGTGCCCTTCACCCCCGGCCGCACCGACGCGACCGATGCCCAGACCGAGACCGACTCTTTCGGCTACCTAGAGCCGCGCGCGGACGGGTTCCGCAACTTCATTGGCGACGTCTCAGGCGCCAACGCCGAGGCGCTGCTGGTCGACAGGGCGCAGCTGATGACGCTGACTGCTCCCGAGATGACCGTGCTCGTCGGCGGCCTGCGCGTGCTCGGCGCGGGGGCCACTCAGCAGGGCGTGCTGACCAAGCGACCGGGCGCGCTGACGACCGACTTCTTCGTCAACCTGCTCGACATGCGCACGGCATGGACGGCGACCTCGGACGCGACCTTCGAGGGGCGCGATCGCGCCTCGGGTGACGTGCGGTGGACGGCGACGCGGGCCGACCTGGTCTTCGGATCGAACGCCCAGCTGCGCGCCCTCGCCGAGGTGTATGCCTGCGACGACGCGCACACAAAGTTCGTCGCCGACTTCGTCGCGGCCTGGGACAAGGTCATGATGCTCGACCGCTTCGACCTGGCCTAAGCCAACCCGCGCTCAGACGCTCTGCGGTCCTGGGCGAAGATCATTTGCGGAGACGGCCTTTCAGACGTGCTCCTCAGGCGGCGGTTGCGCCCGTAGGCCCCGCCGCTCGAAGACGACCAGCCCCAACCATCCCAACACGCCCGCGCCGCAACCCAGCCACGCACCCGCCGCGGGATCGCCCGTGGCATCAATGAGCAGTCCCGCGCCGATGGCGCCCACGATCTGGGCGCTGCTGAAGCACAGGAAGTCGAGCGACGTCACCCGGCCGAGCGCCTGATCAGGCACCTCGGTTTGAATGATCGCGGTCGCGGCGACCCAGTTATGGCCCGTCCCGATGCCCCAGAGCAGCAACGCGGGGAAGTAGAGCCATGGGTTCGCGCTGAGCAGGAACAACGCGATGCCACCAAAGACGATCGGCGCCGATCGATTGGCCACTCGCGGGATCCAGCGGACCGGCAACATTGGGCCGATGCCGGTTCCGATGCCCCGGACCGCGTGCATCAGCCCCAGACCCGCGGCGGCCGACCAAGTGCCCAGGCGCACTTCGGCCATGAGCGTCAGCGTGACCCAGCTCGCCGCGGTCGCGATCGCCAAGGGTGCTTTAGACAGCAGGGTCACCGTGAGCCGCGAGGACGGCCGAATGAGACGCCATGCGAAGAGGATCTCGGACAGGCCCGGGCGCGGCACCCGGTCGGTGGACTTGGGCGGGAACGCCGGCAGTCGCACAATCAAAAGGGCCGCGACCACGAAGGTCATCGCGTCGATCGCGATCACCTCGGCGGCGCCCAGCCACGCCGACAACAGGCCGCCCAACGCGACGCCCATGGCGAAGAGCACGCTCCACGTCAGGCCCAGCAAGGTGTTGGCGACGTGCAGCTCCTCGGGTTCGACGACCGATGGGATCAGCGCAGTGCGCGCCGTCATCGCGAGGCTCGACACGGCGACGCGGCCGAACAGCAGCGCCTGCACGACCCAAACGCTCGCCGAAGTGGCCGCGACCCACATGCCCACGGTCAGCAGCGACGCTCCCAGGTACGCCGCGATGAGCATCTTGCGGCGATCGAAGCGATCGGCGAGCGCCCCAGCGACGGGCGCCAGCAATGCGATCGGCAGCGCATGAGCGACCAGCACCATGCCCACGACGAGGGCGCCCTCACCCTGTTGAATCGAGATGAGACTGACCGCGACATAGCTGAGCCAGTCGCCCAGCAGCGACACGATGGTGCTGCCCCAAAGCCGGCGCAGGTTCGGCCGGGTTCGCAGCAGTTGAATGAAGCCTTGCAGGCCGTGACTCGGAGCGCTGTCGGGCCGCGGGGGCGCTGCGCTCACAGGCGGGCAGCGAGCGGGCTTTGGCCGCGCAGCCAGTCGATGGTCATCGTGCGCAGATCGGCGAATCGATCGGCCAGCGTGATCAGCCAGGCATGCACGATGGGATCCTCAGTGACACGCCAGGCGCACGGCCGCATGTGCTTGAGGTCGAGAATGAGGGCGTCGCGATCGGTCGATACGGCGGCGCAGGCCATCGAGATGGGCGTCAACGCCGCAGCCGCCAGAGTATGGATCGCCAGCGCGCCGCCTTCGAAGCGGGTGCCGGCCACCTGGGCGGCGTGCAGGATCGTGTCGCGCATGTCGCAGTCGACGAAGTGGGCCGCGCGCAGGTCGGCGCCCAGCAACACGGCGCCGCGCAGGTCGACGTCGCGCCAGGTGCCCTCGATGGCGACGCCGCGCAGATCAGCGCCGCGCAAATCGGCGCTCGCCAGATCGGCGAAGCGGCCGCCCCCAAAGGCGGTCCCGCGCGCCGAGAGCCCCGTGATTGCCGGCATGGGTGTCGCACCCACGAACGCCGAATCGAAGCACGCGCCGTCGAGCCGGGCCGCGTCGAACCGGGCGCCGGCCAGCTGCGCGCCCCGCAGGTCAGCGCCGCGCAAATCGGCTCCGCAGAAGTCGGCGTCGGTGAGGACTTCGCCCTGATGATCGGGCCCGTCCAAGATCAGCGCCGGTCGCGTTGGGCGGCCTTCGAGGCTGAGCGTCGCCTGATCGACAGACGCGCCGGTCCACCGCGCTCGATGTGCGGTGCCCGATATCTGCGCCCGCCCGAGATCCACGTCGTCGAGCAGCGCGTCATCGAGCCGCACGTTGGTCCAGATCACGTCGCGCAGGTGGGCGCCGCGCAGGTCGACCCCGCGCAGATCGAGACCGTCGAAGCGGGTCGCGCTGAGCTCGACCTGGGGCAGTGACGCCCACCGCAGCCGAGCGCCATCTAAGTCGAACTCACGCAGATCGGAGCCGCGGGCGCTGAGCCGCTCGCCCCCGCCGCCGTCGCCGTCGAGCCAGCCTGAATGGGCGGCACGCAGCCCTGCCCAGTCGCGGGTGCGCTGCGGCCGCAGCCACGCCGCGAGCAGCTCAGCGCGGGGATCGTCGGCCGGCCTTGACCCCACCGGCAGTCCACCGATGAACGTCGACGCCAGACCCTCTCCATTCGCCGACAGGTACGCCGGATCAAGCGTGCCGTCGTCGATCGCGCTGCGCACCCACTCAATGCCGCCCGACGCCAGGGCCCGCGACTGCACGTCACGCATCGTGTCTTCGAGGATGGCCCCGCCCAGAATGAGCCCACCCAGTTGCGCGTCGTTGAGCGCCGCGCCGTCAAGGCGGGTGCCGTGCACCTGGGCCTCGCGCAGGTCGGCGCCGCGCAGGTTCGCCCCGCGCAGGTCGGCCCCGCGCAGGTCGGCATCGCGCAGGTCGGCGCGGCTCAAGTCGGCCTGTCGGGCGTCGCCGCGCACGGTGATACCGCGCAGATTCGCACCCACCAACGCCGCGTTGCGCAGGTCGGCGCGCCCCAGATCCACCCCGGCCCAATCGGCGCCGTTGAGCACCGCGAGGCGCAGGTCAGCGTGGATGGGCGGACGTACGCTCGAGTCGACGAGTCGCGCGCCTGACAGGCCGTGAGTGTAGAGCCATAGACGATGTTGAGCGAAGGGCATGAGCGCCTCATGAGGGCAGGTTTGGCGGTGGGCGCGGACTCAACGCCAGCGCGGACTCAACGCCAGCGCGGACTCAACGCCCGCGCGGACTCAGCAGACTGTGGGCTGGGTGCTGGCTTAGCGGCTGGCCATTGCCTTGGCCGCGTCGACGAAGGCCTGGGCGCGCTCGCGGGCCTTGGTGGCCAGCGTCAACGCCTTCTCGGCGCCCTTGCTGGCCTTGCGGGCGGCCTTGCGGCAGGCCTCGACGGCATCCTCGGCCTTGCGCACGGCCTTCTTACGTCGCCGCTTCCCGGCCTCGGCCGCCGCCTTGATCGCCTCGAGGGCTTCTCCGGCGGTGCGCTTGGCCTCCTGGGCCTGATCGCGGGCCTTGCGGGCGGCCTCTTCGGCCTTGCTCGCGCTGCGCTCCGCGGCTTGCATCTGCGCGGTCGTCGGTCCGGTCGGCGCGGTCGGCGCGTCAGAGATCGGATCGGCCTCGATCGGCTCGGCTTCGACCGTGGCCTGGGTCTCGTCTACGGCAGCGTCCGCGGCCTGCTCGACGACGGCCTGCTCGACGACGGCCTGCTCGACGACGGCCTGCTCGACGACGGCCTGCTCGACGACGGCCTGCTCGACGACGGCCTGCTCGACGACGGCCTGCTCGACGACGGCCTGCTCGATCTTCGGATCGGCTTCCGCCGACGGCGCGTCGTCGCCCTGCTGCGCGGCGGCAAACTGCAGCACCTGAGTCTCGGACAGGCGACGCATGTGGTGCGAGACATCCCAGTCGAAGCCATGCGCCTCGACCGCGGCCTTGAACACCGCGGTCTTCATGTTGAACTCGCGGGCGACCTCGTAAACGTAGCGGCCTTCCTTGCTCATCGTGCTCTCCTCATAGATTTGGTGGACCACTTGACGGCCTGAATTAGCGGCGAAATCTAGCAGATAAGTCGGGTACGGCGCAGAGAATTTCCGACACGGGGCGCGCCCCTCGTCATTCGGCCGTGCCGACCGCCTCGTCGTCGCCCGTGACCGCGCCGGCGTCGACCGAGATGACCGCGCGACGATCGCCGCGATCGATGATGACCTCGCCCACCCCATCGCCGATCAGGCCGGCCTCCATCAGGCGCTCGACGAGCGCGCGATGATCGTCCTCATGCTCCATCGGCAACGCGTCCGCGTCGCTCTGCAGGCCCACGAGCAGCTGCTTCTTCTGGGTGGTCGGATCGACTTGCAAGCGCAGAGTGAGTTCCATGGCTGTAGCTTGACAGGTCAGGGCATCGGCGGCAATCGACGGCGTGCCGTGCGGCGCTTCCCTTTGCGATTGCGAATTTGATAGACGAGCTGGCCTGCGTCGATCGAGGGCGCGCCATCGACGCGCCAGCCCCACTCAGGCGCCACCCCAAACGAGCGCAGCTCGCCGGACGCCCGATCTACAAACCAGCCACGCTGACCGGGGTTGCGGCCGCGTCCGCGCCACAGGCACCCGAGCCATCGCCCGCCCTCGACGCAGCGCAACCGACCGGGGGCCGCCTGAATCACGATCGCGTCCTTGAGCTTGACCGTGCAGGCCGTCGTGCGCGCGCAGCCAGCGGTCCAGGCTTGGACGACCGCCGCTTGCGCGCCGGGCGGCGGCAAGATGATCGACGTATCGAGCTCGTATCCCGTCTCGAAGGTGATGCCCAACGCGCGGAAGATCACGATGACGTGCCCGCTGCTGGTCTTGGCCGCCGAGATGACCCCGCGGGTCCCGGGCCACGCATACTCGCGCACTGTGCGCGTGCGCCCGTCATACGCGACGCGCACGTCGAGCACCTCGCATTGCACCAGATCGGTGGAGTGGGGTCCCGGCTCGTGGCCCTGCACCGAGATGGTCACACCCAGCGCGTCGACCGCGACGGGCACAAGCGGCGTGAGGCGTTTGGACAGGGCGACGATGGCCGCCTCGACCTGGGCCAAGCCGCCGCTATTGGAGATCGGATCCACCCGCGCGACCGGAGATGTCGCCCGCAGATCGTAGACGTAGACCATCGGTGGTCGCTCGAGTTGCGCCGCGCCCCGCTTGACCAGGTAGAGCCGCTGATCGACCTCACCGAGCACCTCGATCTTTTCGGCGCCGCCCACGGTGGCGTTCGCCTGGGACGCGATGAGCACGGGGGCCAAGAGCGCCGAAGCCAAGAGCATCGGCGAGACGAAAATCAGCATGCGAACAAAGGCGCTTGTCATGCGCGCACCCTAGCGCACGTCAGGCAGGTGCGCAGGCCCAAGCGGGCGATCAGGGCCGAACGGTGGGGGCCGGCGCCGATTTGACAGCATTTGGCGCGACGCGCCGTGCGCGCTCGCCCGGCTGCCCCGTGGGGCATGGCCGACGCTCGACCACGACGAACATCACGCGGCGGTTGGTCGCGCGGCCTTGGCGGGTGTCGTTGGCCGTGATGGGCAGCCGC